>JBPCPR010000051.1:0-18895 GCA_050998925.1 Gaiellaceae bacterium | reverse complement strand
CCCGGACAAGCTATTCCCCGGCCGCAGTCGCCGTAACCTCGCGCTCTGCTTCATCTTCCCTGGGCTGAGTGGCCCATTCCTCGTTGAACTCCACTCGCCACTTGGCCTCCTCGCCCTGCTCGAGCTTCAGCTTCGCCTTGAACGACCGCCCCGAGCGGCCCTTGAAGCCGGTGACAGGCTTTTCGGTCTTGCCCGTCGCCATCAGCTCCTTGACTACGGAGACGGGCAGGATCTTGCCTGCCTTCTTCTTCCAGATCACGAAGCCGCACCCTGGATCGTCCTTCGACCAGCACGAATAGCCCTTTCGGTTCTCGATCACGTCGCGCCCACAGTGCGGGCAGGGCCCGAGGTTGGCGCGCTCGATCTTCACTTCCTTCAGCTTGTCGAGTTCCTGCACCGTGTCGGTCGTGAACCTGACGATGTCGGACATGAACGCCTTGCGCGTGTCGCTTCCCTGCTCGATCAGGCCGAGTCGGTGCTCCCAGCCCCCGGTCAGCTCGGCCGAGGTCAGGGGATGGCTCCCGAGCAGCGAGATCACCTGGATTCCCTTCTCGGTGGCGTGGAGCGCCCGGCCCTAGCGATCGATGTAGCCGACCTGGATCAGGCGCTCGATGATCGACGCGCGGGTTGCCGGCGTCCCGATCCCCGAGTCATTCATCGCCTCGCGGAGCTCGACTTCCGAGATGTCCTTGCCGGCGGTCTCCATCGACGCGAGGAGGGATGCCTCCGTGAAGCGCCGCGGGGGCTGGGTCTCCTTCTCCAGGGCCTCGACCGAGCGCGTTTCGACCTCCTCGCCCTGCTGAACCGCGGGAAGAGTCTGGTCGCCGCCGGAGTCGTCCTCCGAACCTTCGGAGTCCCGGCCGAGCTCGCCGTAGACCTCCTTGAACCCCGCCTGGAGCAGAACGCGGCCACTCGTGCGGAAGACACGCTCCTCGGCGGTGGTTTCGATCCTGGTCCGCTCGTAGACGGCGTCGGGGTGGAAGGCGGAGAGAAACCGCTTGGCGACGAGGTCGTAGACCTTCAGCTCGTCGTCGCCCATCTTGCCGAGGTCGTGCTCGGACTTGGTCGGGATGATCGCGTGGTGATCCGTGACCTTCTTGTCGTTGACCACGCGAGCGAGCGGGAGCTTCTCCAGCCGTGCGACGTAGGAGGCGGCCTTCGAGTACTCCCGGTTTCGGCCGACGAGATCCGCGGTCGGCTTGATCTCCGCGATCATGTCGCCCGGCAGGAAGCGGGAGCTCGTGCGCGGATAGGTGAGGGCCTTGCGTTCCTCGTAGAGCTTTTGCGCGGCGCCGAGGGTTCGTCGGGCCGAGAACCCGTAGAGCGTATTCGCGTGGCGCTGCAGCGACGTCAGATCGTAGAGGAGCTGCGGCCGCTCGCGTTCTTCCTTCTTCTCAAGCTTCGTGATCTCGCCGCGCTTGCCTCTGCAGGCCTCGACGATCTCCGCTGCTTCCTTCTCCGCGATCCGCTTGCCGCCCAGGTAGCGCCCGCTGTACGAGCGGTCGCCCGACGCCGCGAAAAGGGCTTCGACGAGCCAGTATGGCTCGGGCTTGAAGGCCTTGATCTCGACCTCTCGGCGCGCAACGAGCGCGAGTGTCGGCGTCTGCACCCGGCCGAGAGACACGGCACCGTCGAAGGCCGACCGCAGCCGGATCGAGGCGGCCCGCGTCGCGTTCATGCCCACGAGCCAGTCCGCCTCGGAGCGCGAGCGGGCAGCGTCCTCGAGGAGGTGCATCTCCTCGCCGGGGCGCAACTGTCCGAAAGCATCCTCGATCGCTTTCTTCGTCATCGAGTTGAGCCAGAGCCGCTCGACAGGCTTCTTCACTCCCGAGGTCTCGTAGGTGTACGCGAAGATGAGCTCTCCCTCGCGGCCCGCGTCGCAGGCGTTCACGATCAGATCGACCTCGGGGTCCTTGATGAGCTTGTGGACGGCACGAAGCTGCTTCTTGGCCCGCTCGTCGTTCGGAACGAGCTTGAACTTGTCCGGAACGATCGGCAGATCGGCGAAGCGCCACTTCTTGAGCCTGTCGTCGTATGCGTCGGGCTCTGCCAGCCCGACGAGGTGACCGACTGCCCACGTGACTACATAGTCGTTTCCGACGAGCGCCGACTTGTCCTCCGTCGGCTTGAAGGCGTCGGGCAACGCGCCGGCCAGATCGCGGCCGACGGACGGCTTCTCTGCAACGACGAGTGTCTTTCCCATCTCGAAACAGGTTAGCGACAGGGGACAATGGCACCAGATGTTCGATCGACAATTACCGCATCCTCGGATGGCGGCCCGTCCCCGTGGGCGCGCCAATTACCGACCCACCATCTAGTGGCTGGAACGGACTCATCCTCGGAGCCCTCGTTGCTGTACCGGGCGATCGCCCGCGCGAGCTCGCCCGTGGTCTACGGGCTCTTCCGGCTCCGAACGGAAGGAGGCGAGCACGTGCCGCCGGCTCGAGGATTCGTGCTGGCAGCCAACCACTTGTCGAACTTCGACCCGTGGCCGCTCGGGCTCGCCCTCTATCCGCGCCCGCTCCGGTTCATGGCGAAGGCGGAGCTCTACAAGCCGGTGCTTGGAGCGATCCTCGAGGCGTGTGGCGCCTTCCCTGTTCGCCGGGGCGAGCGCGACCCCGGGGCGTACCGAACCGCAGTGCGGCTCGCGCAGGCGGGGGAGGTCGTGGCGATGTTCCCCGAAGGAACGCGGCGCGCGAAGGGCTCACGGAAGAAGTGGGTCGCCCGCCCTCATCCGGGAGCGGCACGAATCGCGCTCGCGGCAGGGGTGCCGCTCGTACCCGCCGCTGTCACCGGCGGCGACCGCCTCGCCAAGCTCGGCCCGCTTCGAGTCCGGTTCGGGCATCCGATCGAGACTGCCGACCTGGCCGGGATCCCGCGTAGGAAAGCGGCCGAACGGGCAACCGAGCGGCTGATGGAGCGGATCGCCGAGCTCGAAGGCGGAGCATGAGCGCCCGCCCGCTGCTCGCGGTTGACGGCGACTCGCTGGCGCACCGCGCCTTCCACGCTCTGCCCAGTTCGATCAAGGATGCCGGTGGCCAGCCGGCCAATATGATCGTGGGCTTTGCGCGGATGCTCCTCTCCGTCTGGGAGTCGGAGCGACCTCGAGCCGTGTTCGTGGGCTGGGACACGCTGACCCAGCCGACCTACCGGCACGAGCTGCTCCCCGGCTACCAAGCTGGGCGCGATTTTCCCCCGGAGCTGACCGGCCAGCTCGATCGGCTCCCGGAGCTCGTCGAGGCGATCGGCTTCGTCTGGGCCAAGGAGGCCGGGTTCGAAGCGGACGACTTCCTGGCCGCGGCCGTCATGAGGGAGGAGGAGCACGGAGGCGAGACGCTCGTCCTGACGAGCGATCGCGATCTCTTCCAGCTCGCGAACGAGCGCACGACCCTACTCATGCCGAAACGAGGTGTCAGCGAGCTGTTGCGAGTCGGACCCGCGGAAGTGCGGGAGCGGTACGGAGTCGACCCCGCGCAGGTGGCGGATTTCATCGCCCTTCGAGGCGACCCGTCGGACCGGCTTCCTGGCGCGAAGGGCGTCGGGCCGCAGCGCGCCGCGGCGCTCCTCCAGAAGCACGAGACACTCGATGCAGCACTCCAGAACGGAGGGTTTCCGGACCAGGCCGAGCAGCTCCGCATGTACCTCCGGATCGCCCGGCTGCAGTACCACGCACCGGTCCCGGAGATTCCGGACATGCACCCGGACTTTCGTCGCGGCGCCGAGCTTGCGGCGCGATGGGGCCTCAAGGGGATCGAAGAGCGTCTGCGCGGTCTGGCAGACGGCTAGCTCCAGTTACGTGCTGCCGTTGATCAGTCATTCCGACTTCACGCGCCTGCATCCGACCGGCAGCCATCCGGAGCGGCCCGAGCGTCTCGCCCGCGTCCTCGACGCGTTCCCGGACTTCGTGGAGGCGCGGCCCGCCACCAACGCCGAGCTGGAGCTAGTTCACGACGCCGACTACATCGAGCGGGTGCGGAGTGCATCGGAGCTCGGCCGGGCCGTCCTCTTGGATCCCGACACGATTTGCACCAGGTCGAGCTTCGAGGCGGCGCGACTCGCTGTGGGGGCCGCGATCCAGGCCGTCGAGCAGTCGGGCTTCGCCCTCGTGCGGCCCCCCGGTCACCATGCTCTCCGCGATCGCTCGATGGGCTTTTGTCTCTTCAACAGCGTCGCGGTGGCGGCTCGATTCGCGCAGCGAGAGCTCGGCCTACGCCGGCTCGCGATCCTCGACTGGGACGTGCACCACGGGAACGGGACACAGAACGAATTCTGGGACGACGACGACGTTCTGTTCGTCTCGATCCACCAATGGCCCTTCTATCCAGGCAGTGGCGGCCCCGGGGAGGGAAATGCGACCACCCTCAACGTGCCACTCGCTGCGGGAGCCGGAGACGAGGAGTACCTGGAGCAGCTGGAGGCGGTCGTCGAGCCCGCCATCCGAGGCTTCGAGCCCGAGCTGGTACTCGTATCGGCCGGTTTCGACGCTGCAGCCAGCGATCCGATCGGGGGAATGAGAGTCAGCGAGGAGGGCTTCCGCGAGCTCGGCCGGCGCGCGTCGGGGCTGGCCGAGCGTCTCGCGCTGATTCTCGAGGGTGGCTACGACGTCGAGGCGCTTCCACTGCTCATCCGCGCGTCTCTGGAAGGTCTCCGCGGGCCGGCGCTTTCCGGCACGAAGTAGATACGCACTCGGTCGAAAAGGACGTAGTTTCGTGCGCCTTACCGGCGTACCCTCCTCCGGAAAGACCGAGCCCGCGACCGTGTGGTCGGGAAGGAGGTGTGACATGAACGATGAGCATGCGAACACTTGGCTGCGCCGCGTGCGCAGCTCTCCTCGTCCTCGTCGCCGCGGGTTCGGCAAGAGCAGACGCCGGAGCAAACCAAGCCGAGCAGCTAGCTGAGACAGTGGCAACAGAGGCGGAGGCCGAGGTGACAACGGCGGACGCAGGATCGACAGACTCGGACGTCGACGTCGCCGCAGGTCCGATCGTGCAGGAGGTGGAACGCGATTCGCTCGGAAAGACGATCTCGACCTACTACTGCCGAACGGTCAGCGTCGCACGGGTCCACCGGACCTTTCTGGGCTACGTCGCGTTCAAGTTCTGGCAGCGGAAGCGCTGGTGCTGGAGGTACCCGCGCATCCTCTCGAGGGAGGTGAGCACCTTCATCACCGACGTCGACGCCAACTACCAGTACAAGGGAGTGGTGGCCTCGTGGGGCAACTGGTACATCTGGTGCTGCGGGAACGCCTACAGCGGCCACTCGTCATTCCGACAGGCCCGGTTCACGAACTGTGTTCTCAAGATCGGATGTGTAGGCGAGTACTACCCGTGGGTCCGGATCAACTCGCGGGCCAACGGCTCGTTTGCCTACTCGACCGGCAAGTGATCGGAGGCCTGATACGAAGGTTCAGCCGGAAAGGAGCAGCATGCCGAACGACGGAGTGAATCCGACCGCGAGATGGCTCGCGCGCGGGGTATGGAAGTTCGTGTTCGTCCTCGTCGTGACCCTCTTGGTCTTCGGGCTCGTCGGACTCGTCGTCCGGGCCGCACTCGGCGCCACCGGAGACGGCGCCTCGATCCCGCCCGCATGAGCGCTAAGGGGCGCCGCCCGCGGCGTCCCCTGGCTCAGGATCCGGTTCCGCGCAAGGGGCTCAGCGGCCGTTGGCGGGATACGAGCCGAACACCGCCAGCCAGAGAGTGAGACCGGTCACTTCGGCGAGTGTCTCCCGGACGACCGGATCGAGCTGGTGCCCGGCGAGCACGGCGTCGAAGCGGTACCGCCAGGGGGAGCGCGGAATCGGCCGTGAGACGAGCTGAACGAGATCCAGACGATGCCGGCCGAACGGCTCGATGGCAGCGTGCAGGGCACCCGGCTGGTGGTCGGTGACGAACGAGAAGGCGGTGCGCCAAGTCTCGCTCTCCCGGTCGAGCCTCGTGTACGGGGCCACCGAGACGAATCGCGTGTACGCCTCGGAGTGGTCTCCGACGTCACCCGCGATAACGGTCAGCCCGTACATCTTCGCGGCCCGCTCGCTCGCGATCGCGGCTTCCGTCGGATCGTTCCGCTCGGAGACCTCGGAGGCTGCATCGGCCGTGGTGGCGGCGGCGATCGCCGTCGCCCAGGGCATGCCGGCGAGGAGTCGGCGACACTGGTCGAGCGCGGCCGGATGCGACCGGACGATCTTGATCTGCTCGAGGGGAACGAGGTCCGGGCCTGCGAGGCAATGCCGGATCGGCAGGATCGTCTCGCCTGTGATCGAGAGGGATGAGTCGTGCAGGATGTCGTGGGTCTCGGCCACGGGGCCGGACAGCGAGCTCTCGATCGGCAGCACGCCGAAGTGGACGTCACCGGTGGTCGCGGCCTCCGCGACGGCTGCGAAGCTGGGTAGCGGGACGAGGTCGGCACCGTCCGGGAACAGTCGGTCGCAGGCAGCGGCGCTATGCGCCCCGTCTCGCCCCGGATAGGCAACGCTCACCGGCACGTGGTGACCTAGCGGAGCTCGGCGGGAAGCCTGAAGAAGACGTCCTCGCGTGCAATCTCGATTTCCTCGCTCTCGCCGTACCCCAGCTCTGCCAAGCGGTCGGCAACTTGCCGGACGAGAACCTCGGGCGACGAGGCCCCTGCGGTCAGCCCCACGACCTCGTGGCCTTCGAGCCAGGTCGGCTCGAGGTCCGATTCGTCGTCGATCAGGTGGGCGTCGGCGCCTCGCTCGCGTGCGACCTCGACGAGACGATTCGCGTTCGAGCTAGTGCTCGAGCCAACGACGAGCACGATTGTGGCCTGCTCGCAGATCGACTTGACCGCGTCCTGGCGGTTCTGGGTGGCATAGCAGATGTCAGCAGATGGAGGACCGACGAGATCCGGGAACCGCTCTCGGAGCGCGCCGACGACGCGAGACGTGTCGTCGAGCGACAGCGTCGTCTGAGTGAGATATGCGATCTTCTGCCCGTCCTCGATCTCGAGACGACGAACATCTTCCTCGTCCTCGACCAGCAGCATCGAGTCGGGGGCCTCGCCCATCGTTCCCTCGACCTCGACGTGACCTGCATGGCCGACCAGCGCGATCTTGAGGCCTCTCCCCGCATATCGGCGTGCTTCCGCATGCACCTTCGAGACCAGCGGACAGACCGCGTCGACGACCTGGAGGTTCCGCTCCTCGCACTTCTTGTAGACCTCGGGAGCCACTCCATGCGCCGACAGGACGACTAAGGCCCCTTCGGGCACGTCCTGCTCGCTCTCGACGAAGACGGCTCCGCGCTCCTCGAGATCGCGGACGACATGGACGTTGTGCACGATCTCGTGGCGGACGTAGACCGGCGGGCCGTGCGTCTCGAGAAGCTTCTCGACGATGTCGATTGCGCGAACGACGCCTGCACAGAAGCTCCGCGGAGCCGCAATCAAGACCCGCTTGCTCACGATGGCCTGACCCGGAAGGCTCCAGCTGCGAGCTCGAGAGCAGCGAGGGCGCGGCGAGCGTCGCGCGCGGCACGCACCGCCGTACGCGGTTCGGTGAGGAAGGACTGAAGCACCACCCCCCAGCGTATGCGCCCGTCACCCCTGCTGGCGCGGGCGAGCCGGCCCACCGGGCGCCTAGGTGTGTCCGAGATCGCCCTGACGACCCCCGCAAGCCGGCGGCTGGCCGCGAGACGGCCGCTCTCCAGGTCGACGACTTCCGCACCGGTTCGCGCCGCGAGCCCGGCACGCTCGCCGGCGCCGTCCACAACTTGCGTGGCCGCACAGATGACTGCAGGACGGGCTCCCGGCACCGAAAGCGGCTCTCCTTCCCAAAGGGTCGCACCCGCCTCGTCGACGATGCGCGTGGCGGTGACGACGGTCCCGGCCTCGAGGCCGTCCACGAGCGCGCCCGCGAGGCCGAAGCCGGCCACAGGTCCCTCGGGAAGCGCCAGACCGGCGCCGAGCCCCACCCGGATCGCCCGGGCACCACCCTTCTTCGCCGCTCGCTCCTCGGAGGCCAGTGCGCAGGCGAGCGTTACTTCTCCGAGGGCTTGGCGAAACGCAGGCGCTGTGCCGTCGAGCAGCGTTCCGCGAATCCCTCCTAGCGCAGCGTCCACGCGAGGCTCCGCAGGCTCTCCTTCACGCTCGAGGTCGCGGCGATGGTCGCCGCCGGCTCAAAGCCTGAGTGGATCCCGCAGTGCTCGCACCGGTGATCGTTCCCCGGGCCGTAGCGCTCCCACTCGATCCCGTCGAGGAGCGCCTCGTAGGTGGGGAAGATCCCGTCCGTGAGGAGATAGCAGGGCCCCTTCCAGCCGTACGGGTTCCGCGTCACCGATCCCCAGGGAGCGCAGGGAAGCTGCTTGTCGCCCGTGAGGAAGTCTTGGTAGACAGGGCTCGCAAGCCACTTGTAATTGTGCTTGCGGACACCGGCGCGGATGGCGCGGAACTTCTCCTCGTGCTCCTCCCGAGTCATCGTCATGCTCGGATCGATTTGTGAGTACTGGTAGCCGGGGGCGACGAGCATGCCGTCGATACCGACTTCGTTCGTCAGGTAGTCCATCATCTGGAGGACGTCGTCGACTTGCGTTTCCTTGAAGATGGTCGTGTTCGTCGAGACGCGGAAGCCCCGGCTCCGCGCCTTCTTGATGGCTCCCACGGCGACGTCCCAGAGCCCCGGGTAATCGCAGATGTAGTCGTGGATCTCCTGCATGCCGTCGAGGTGGACGACGAACGTGAGGCGCGGGTTCGGCTCGAACCGGTCCAGCATCTCCTCGAGGCGGAGAGCGTTTGTGCAGAGCTGGATGTTCCGCTTCATCTCGAGGAAGCCCGCGACAACGTCTTCGATGCCCTTGAAGATGAGCGGCTCGCCGCCGCAGATCGAGATCACCGGCGCGGGGCATTCCTCGGCGGCTTGCAGGCACTCCTCGACCGTCAGGCGTGCTTTGTTCGACTCGTACTCACGGATCTTCCCGCAGCCGATGCAGGCGATGTTGCAGCCCAGCGTTGGCTCGAGCATGATCACGAGCGGGTAGCGATCGTTGCCCCGCTGAGCGGTGACGTAACGGCCGATCTGGACGGTGCTCCGTAGCGGGAACTTCATGCTTCTCCCTTCCGGTTCGGACTCAGCGCCTCCTCGACTGCATCAGCCAGTGCAGACGCTACCGGTCCGGGTGCGTAACCGAGCTTATCCTGAGCCTTTCTCGACGAAAAATACATGGGCATCCGGGCAAGGCTGACCTCGTCCTTGTTCGCGAGGCCGACCGCGGCCGCGGCTCGTGCTACCCGGTATGGGATCCGAAGGCGTGGCCTGGGACGGCCAGCGAGGTCGGCGATCGCACCGAAGAGCTCTTCGAGCGGCAGATTCGCGCCCCCGAGCAGATACCGCTCGCCGGACTCGCCCCGCTCGAGTGCCAGAGTGTGGCCCCGGGCCACGTCCCGCACGTCGACGACGTTCAGGCCTGTCGTCGCCACGTAGGCGCGAATGCGTCCGCGCGCGACGCCGGCAATCATGCGACCGGTGGGCGTGGGCTTCCTGTCGCCGGGACCGATCGGCGTCGTGGGGTTCACGACGACGGCCTCGAGGTCGTCTCCCGCAGCGTCGATCACCAGCCGCTCGGCGGCGACCTTCGTCCGCTTGTAGGGGATGCCGAGCTCCCAGGTCGGAGGAGTGTCGGCCTCCGTCGCCTCCCGCCCGGGCACGGGCCCGCAGGTTCCCGCGGTGCTCGTGTGCACGAGTCGGCGAACACCCTTGCTCCGACACGCCTCAATGACGTTCGCCGTTCCTTCGACGTTGATCCGCTGGAAATCGCGTGCGGGCGCGTCGTAGCTGTACAGCGCTGCGCTGTGGATGACCGCGTCGCAGCCATCCATGATTCGCTCCAGCCCGCCCCGGTCGAGGAGGTCGACGCGATCGTCACGGACGTCCGCTCCCTCGGATCGCAGCTCCGCTGCCACATGAGCCCCGACAAACCCTGTCGCCCCCGTCACGTACGCCCTCATCCCGAATGAGCGCGGCTCAGGCGTCCCAGCGCCAGCACCGGCCAGACGATGCGGTAGAGGTGATACCGAATCATGAAATCGCGTGGGAAGCCCGTGCCCGTGAAGTACTCCTCGTTCCAGTCCCCGTCGTCACGCTGATGCTCGACGAGCCACCGAGCGGCCCGGGAGGCCGAAGCGGAGTGCTCCTCGCCCGCTGCGACGAGGCCGATAAGGGCCCAAGCCGTTTGTGACGGCGTCGACGCGCCGCGCCCGTGCCAGAGGAGCCCGGCCTCAACCGTCTCGTACGACCGGCAATCCTCCCCAAAGCCGCCATCCTCGTTCTGAACCGAGACGAGCCAGCCAACCCCGCGTCGGACCGCCGGATGAGTGGCCGGGACGCCGGCGGCCGCCAGGGCGGGCAACGCCGCGCCGGTCCCGTACACGTAGTTGACTCCCCAGCGTCCGAACCACGAGCCATCGGGCTCCTGCTTCCGAAGCAGGTACTCCACGCCTCGCCGCACTGCCTCCTCGTAGCCGGGCCTGCGTGCCAGGAGCTCGACGACGTGAGCCGTCACGTCGACGCTCGGCGGGTCGATCACGGCGCCGAAGTCACAGAAGGGAATCCGGTAGAGCCAGTACGTCGTATTGTCGACGTCGAAGGCCCCCCACCCTTCGTCGGACGACTGCATCGCGGCGAGCCAGCGGCAGGCGCGGTCGAGAGCACCGTCGCCGGCTCCGAGCTCGTGGAGCGCAAGGCCCAGTACGGCCACGTCGTCGACGTCCGGGTAGAGGTCGTTGTCGTACTCGAAGGCCCAGCCCGCCGGTTCCACCCCGGGCAGGCGGACGGCCCAGTCTCCCCGCTCTCGGATCTCCTCCCAGAGTACCCAATCCACTCCCTGGCGAACACCCGGGTGCTCGACTGAAACTCCGGCCGCCTCGGCGCCGAGAAGAGCGAGGGCCGTATCCCAGACCGGTGACTGGCAGGCCTCGGGCCGGAGGCGGTCGCCGTCGTCCACCATGAAGCGCTTCCACCCCGCGAGCCCGCGGCTCAGGTGCGGCGAGTCTGGCCCGTGCCCGCGGCAGGCGAGCGCGATCAGGGACCACACCCATGGAGGTTGAATGCCGCCCCACGAGCCGTCGAGCTCCTGACGTTCGATGATCCACTGCTCCGCCAGCGCCAGAGCGCGCTCACGGCCTGGCTGGAAGCGCTGTCCGGCATATGTTGCGAGCAGCCGGTCGCTGACCTTGCCGAGCGTGTTCTTCCGCGGAACGGCTCCTAGGTCGAGCTCGTGGCAGGCGCGGCCCGACGGCAGAGCTCGGACCGGCCGGTAATGCATGACCACGGTGAGCGGAACCACGGTCTGACGCGCCCAGCACGAGAAGTGGTAGACGGAGAACGGCATCCACGAGCGGAGCAGCACCAGCTCGGGGGGAAGTTGCTGGATCTCCTCCCAGGGCCAGAGCCCGAAGAGCGCGAGCCAGATGCGCGTGAAGACCCGCGCCGCTCCGATCCCGCCGCGTTCTTCGATGAAGCGCCGCGCCTCGGTGAGCCGAGGATCGTCGGCGTCGAGGCCCACCATGCGCAACGCGGCGTAAGACTCGACAGTGGCGGCCAGATCCGGCTCTCCGTCCCAGTAGATCGCCCAGGTGCCATCCTCGCGCTGGCGGGCGAGAAGCTCGTTGACGCACCGCCTGGTCGTGTCCTCGTCGCGAAGTCCGAGGAACTCGAGCAGGAAGAGATGCTGGGCAGTCATCGTGACATTCGACTCGAGCTCGCCGCACCACCAGCCGCCGGGCTCCTGCAGCTCGAAGAGCCGCTCGACGGCAGCCTCGAGACACGCTTCGACGCTCCTGGTAACCGGACGGGCTTCGACGATGCTCACGCGAACTCCCCTCGAGGCGCTCCTCCACCGTCTCGGTAGGACGTCGCAGTTTCGGAACGAAGCCGTGCGCCACCCGCGCGGGTTGGCGCAGTACGCTGATCGCGGGGGAGTTGCATGGGGGTTTCCCCCGGGGGCAACTCGGTGGTGTGGCTCGCCGCGGCTCGGCTCACGTGCTCACCCTCTCACGCCCGGCGGACTGTGTTAAATCCGAGGCCGTGTGGCCGCTTCTGATCGCCCCCTCCATGGTGGCCGGCCAGCCCGTGTTCGTCCACGCGCCTGCGCGAACCACGTTCGGTCGACCGGTGGCCTGGCCCGCTCTCAGCTTTGCTGTTCCCGGCCTGCCTGCGAAGGTCGCGGCCGGCTCTCTACTCACGCGGGACCAGAGCAGCTCGGCGGGACCGAGGCGATCAGTCAGCTCCTTCGCCAGGAGCTCCACGACCTCGCGGCCGCGAACGCCCACGAGGTCGGGCACGCCACTCGCGACGACCGTCAGGTACTGACCCCGCTCGGGCTCGTTCCCGGTCAGCCGCCCGCGATCGAAGACCCAGTGCGCCGGGCCTCCGACGAGCGCGGCGAGCCGAGGGGCGAGCAGCCGGCGGTCGAAGAGGAGGTGGACGCTCACGATCGGCGAGTCCTCGAGCCCCGGAGGCGGCTCGCCGAGCAGAGCCGCGGACTCCTCCGGCGGGAGCGCGACTACGAAGGCGTCACCCTCGACCCGCTCACCGTCCGCGAGCATTGCGGCGCCCGGGTCGAGGCCCGTCACCCGCGCGCGGGTCCGAACCTCTGCCCCCGCTTCAGCCAGCGCCCTCCCAGCTGCGTCTCCGTGGATCGCCCCGAGCGGCTCGACCGGAAGCACGAGGTCGCTCGCCCCGCGCCCGCCGAAGAACGCCGTCTGCAGCGTGAAGAGAGCTAGCGCCGCGCTCGCCTTCTCACTCTCGATGTTCAGGGCCGGCCGAATGAAGACGTCCCAGAAGCGGTCGATAGCCGTCTGTGACTGGCCGAGTCGCCGCAGGAGCGGGCCGAAGGCCAGAGCGTCGTGCTCGTTCGGATCGAGCTTCGCCAACCGCCGCGAGACTCGCGCCACGGCCAATCGGTCTCGCAGGCTCAGATGCCCGTACCGGAGCAGGCCGAGGAGCCCTGGGCGGATCGCCGCTTGCACACCCAGATCGTCGATGACGGTGAGCTCGAGCGGCTCCCTGCTGACGCCGGCCGCCGACCCGACGCGGTCGAGGAACGCGAGATAGGCGGAGCAGCACCCCAGCGAGATGTGCTGCCCGTTGTCCGGAGCCGGCGGCGGGTCTCCTTCCCGCTCCGGAAGCGTCTGGACGGCACCTCCGAGTGTCGGCCGGGCCTCGAGTACGGTCACCGCCTCTCCCGCGTCGACGAGGTCGAGGGCGGCGGTAAGGCCAGCAAGGCCGCCCCCGACGACCACGACCCTCACCGCGAGACGACCGCCCGCACCTTCTCGGCCGCCGAGAGTCGGGGTGGCACGTCGAACACCTCGTACCCGGAGACGCGCATCTGCTCGAGGAGCGCGCGGTAGGTTCCCGCGAACGAGCGCACCCCGAGCGCGCTGCGTCGGTCGAGGTGGCCCAAGAGCTTCAGCCCCTCTCCGAGTAGTTGCTCAGCCCGAACCGCCTGGTGCTCCATGAGCGAACGCCATTCGGGACTCGTGCGTCCTGCTTCGATGTCGGCCTCGGTGACGCCGAAGCGCTCGAGCTCGTCCTGGGGGAGGTAGACCCGACCGAGCCGCCAGTCCTCGCCCACGTCGCGGATGATGTTGATCTGCTGTAGGGCGAGACCGAGGGTCTCGGCGTAGCCCATCGCCTCGTCGTGCTCGCTCGGCCCGTAGAACGCGGCGCACGCGACGCCGACCGCCCCTGCCACTCGGCGGCAGTACTCGCGGAGCTCCTCCCAGGTCTCGTAGCGCACCCGGCCGACGTCCATGAGGCCGCCGTCGACCAGGTCGATGAGCGCCTGCCGCGGGATCCCGTAGCGAGCCACGGCATCCGCGAGCGCGACCAGCACGAGATCGCCGTCCCGGCTCTCGGGAAGCCGCTCGGCGGCCGCACGGCAGGACTCGAGCCGGCTCCGTCTTTCGTCGGCGGCCAGGCTCGCGTCGTCGGCAATATCGTCGACGCGCCTCGCGAAGGCGTAGAGAGCGGCGACCGCACGGCGCTTCGGCCGCGGCAGGACCCGGATCCCCCACGCGAAGCTCTGGGCCTCGCGGCGGGTGATCCGGAGCACCTGCGCGTACGCGGTCGCCGTCTCCGACGGGCTCGAAAGCTCCTCGAGCGCGAGCCGTCCGAGCGCGAAAGCCGAGGGGGACGGCCGACGCGTGAAGACGTCGTAGTCGGCGCGCTCAAGCGTCTCGAGGGCGGCCAGGCCGCCGCGCGCGAAGAGCGCCACCGAGCGTCCGGGCCGTCCGCCCAGCGCGCGTGCGAGCGGAAAGCCCCGCTCGAGGAGCAAACGGGCTCGGTCCGACTCGAACTGCGCCAGGGACCGGAAGCGCTCGGAGCCCGGCCCGGCGAGCTCCTCCTCACGGACAGCGAAGCGCCTGAGATCCTCCTGCGGCAGGTAGACACGGCCGAGCGCCAGGTCTCGCGGAGGGTCCTGGAGGAAGTTCACGAGCTGGAGACCGGTGCAGACGGCGTCGCTCAGCTCCATGAGCTCGGGCTCGTCCAGGCGGCCGTAGACGCCGAGTACGAGGCGCCCCACCGGATCAGCCGAATACGTGCAGTACTCGCGGACCTCCTCCCACGTCTCGTAGCGCGTCTGGCGCTGGTCGATCCGGTTCGCCTCGATCAGGCGCCGGAACGGCTCGAGCGGGAGGGCCCGGGCTTCGATCGTCGTGTGCAGGCGCCGCATCACCTCCGTCTCGGGCGGACCGTCGAGCTCCCGCTCGAGCTCGTCGAGGAGCGCCAGCCGGTCGCCCGGGGCCTCGTCGCCGAGCGTGTCGACGAGCCGTGCGAACCCGTAGATCGCCCGGAGATGCGGCCTGGCCCACGCCGGGGCGAGGAAGGAAGCGACGGGAAAGTTCTCGCCCCGGGCGCGTGCGTCGATCCGGGCAACCGCAAGCTCGGGCGCAGCGAGAGGGACCCGCTTCGGCATGCCGCAAACTAGCATCCAGCCAGCAATGGAGAAAAGGCGCTTCGGACGCTCCGGGCTCGACCTGCCGGTGATCGGCCTCGGAACCTGGCTGACCCTCGACCTGGCACCTGGCGACGAACCGCGGGCGGCGCGCGTCGTGGACGCGGCGCTCTCGACCGGAGCTCGAGTCGTCGACTCCTCGCCCATGTACGGCCGGGCAGAGGGCGTCCTCGGCCGGGCGCTCGGCGAACGGCGGGGCGAGGCCTTCGTCGCCACGAAGATCTGGACGCCCTCGGCCTCCGAGGCCCGGCGCCAGCTCGAGGCGCAACTCGGCTGGTTCGCCGGAAGAGTCGACCTGGAGCAGGTGCACAACCTCGTCGCCTGGGAGGAGCGCCTGGACTGGCTCGAAGGCGAGCGGGAGGCGGGTCACGTCCGGCTGCTGGGAGCGACGCACTACCAGGCCTCGGCGTTCGGCGAGCTCGAGCGAGTGATGTGGACGGGCCGGATCGACGCGATCCAGGTGCCCTACAACCCGCTGCAGCGAGAAGTGGAGGAGCGCATCCTCCCGCTCGCCGCCGAGCTCAACCTGGGCGTGATCGCGATGCGTCCTCTGGGGGGCGAAGGAGCCCTGATGCCCGGCCCGAATCCGAAGGAGCTCGAGCCGCTCGGCGTGGTGAAGTGGGCGCAGGCGCTCCTCAAATGGGCGCTCTCGGATCCGCGTGTCCACCTGGTCATCCCCGCCACGTCGAACCCCGACCATGTCCGCGACAACGCGGCGGGCGGCACCCCGCCCTGGTTCGAGCCGGCGGAGCGGGAGCTGGTCCAGGAATTGGCGGCCCGATGATCGAAGGCTGGATGCGTACCGCCTGGCTCGACGCAGAGGTCAGCCGGACGGCCTGAGACCGAGCTCCGCCAGGATTTCTTCTGTGTGCTCGCCGAGGGCCGGCACGTCTCCCGGCTCCGGCCGGGCGCCGTCGACTAGGAATGGGACCCCGATCGCGGGAATGCTGCCGACGGGCGAGCCGACCTCCGCCACGAGTCCGTTGTGGGCGAGCTGCGGGTGCTCCATCACCTCTCTGAGGCCGTTCACGCGCCCGCACGGGACGCGCGCCGCCTCGAGCAGCTCGAGCCACTCCACAGCCGGCCGCTCCGCGAACGAGAGCTCGAGGGTCGATTCCAGCGCGCCGCGGTTCGCGACCCGGCTCTCGTTGCTCGCATAGCGCTCCTCCTGGAGGAGCCCGGGCAGGCCGAGGACCTCGACGCAGAGAGCACGCCAGTGCTCGTGTGACAGCACCGCGAAGCCGAAGAGCTCGCCGCCCCGGGCCGGGTAGGGGCCGTACGGGCAGAAATGCGGGTGCCGAAGGCCGGTGCGAGCCGGCTCCTCCTCACGGTGCCACCAGAGGTGCGGGAAGTACCCGAGCCAGTCGACCATCGTGTCGAAGAGCGAGACTGAGACGCGGTCCCCTTCCCCGGTCGCGGCCCGCCGGACGAGGGCGGCCAGAGTCGCAACCGCCGCGTAGCTCGCCGCGCCCACATCGCACGCCGAGATGCCCACCCGCGCGGGCGCGTCCGGCGTGCCGGTGACCGCGATCAGCCCGGTCTCCCCTTGCATGACGAGGTCGTAGGCGTTCTTTGTCGCGTAGGGGCCGTCGGGCCCGTAGCCCGAGATCTCCGTGTAGACCACGTCGGAACGGAGAGCCCGAACGCTCGGCTCGTCCAGGGAGACTCGCTCCGCCCAGCCGGGAGTGAAGTTCTGCAAGAAGACGTCCGCGGTCGCAACGAGCGCTTCGACCGCCGGGCGCGAGCCGGGGTCCTTTAGATCGAGTGCCACGCTTCTCTTGCCGCGGTTGACCCAGACGAAGCCGCTCGAGAGGCCGTTCGCGACCGTGTCCCAACCGCGCGTGACGTCGCCCGTCCCGGGCCGTTCGACCTTGACCACGTCCGCTCCCAGGTCGGCGAGTAGCCGGGTCGCGAGTGGTCCGGCGAGCCCATTCTCGCAGGCGACGACGCGGATGCCGGTGAGCGGCGGCATCCGCGCATCGTCAGCCCAGGTCAGCCTTCGACGAGCCCGACCATGTGCCCCTCGGGGTCGGCGAAGAACGCCATGGTGACCACGTCACCCATCTCGGTGCGCGGCATGACCGTCCTGCCGCCCAGGCCCTCCGCCTTCTCGAGGGCGGTGTTTATGTCCGGGACCGACACGTAGAACGTGACATGGCCGTCACCCCCATCGGGGACCTCGCCGACGCCGCCGTTGATGCCATCGCCGCCGTTGTCGACGATCCCGTAGTTGTTGGGGTTGTCCGCATCGATCTTCCAGTCGAAGAGCTCGCCGTAGAATTTCTGGAGCTTCGCGCCGTCTTTCCCACTGACCTCGAAGTGCACGACCGGGTTGCCCATGTCCTTCCTCCTTCTCGACGGGTCCTGATCTTCCCAAATGGAATCGCGTTCGCCATGCGCGCGTTTCTGGTAGACGAGAGTACATCGACATAGGGAGGACAGATGGCACTGCTGACGGAGAAGGCTCGACAGAGGCTGAGCGACCCCAACTTCGGCTACCTGGCGACGATCATGGAAGACGGGTCCCCGCAGGTGTCGCCGGTCTGGGTCGACCTCGAAGGCGACCAGATCCTCTTCAACACGTCCAAGGGCCGCGTCAAGGAGCGGAACATGCGCCGCGACCCGCGCGTCGCCATCTCGATCGCCGACAAGGACACCCCGTACGACAAGGTCGACATCCGTGGCCGCGTCGTGGACTGGGTCGAGGGCGACGACGCGTTCGCCCACATCGACAAGCTGGCCAAGAAGTACATGGGTGAGGACAAGTGCCCCTGGCTCCAGCCCGGCGAGGAGCGGCTGATCGTGAAGGTCGAACCGGAGAAGATCAGCGAGATGGGTTGAGCCTCCTTTATCTCGCGCGCGAGCAGGTTGCGGGACTCCTGCCGGACCTCCCGGCGCAGCTCGACCTCGTCGAGGAGACCTACGCAGCGCTTGCCGCCGGGCGCGTCGAGCTCCCCCCGAAGCCGGGCGTGCATCCGCGAGAGAACTCGTTCATCCACGCGATGCCCGCCTACCTCGCGGACCAGGACGTGGCGGCGCTCAAATGGGTGTCCGGGTACCCCGGCAACAAGGCCCGCGGGCTCCCTTACATTGCCGGCCTCCTCGTCCTGAACGACGCCGAGACAGGGCTCCCGCTTGCCGTCATGGACGCGGCCGAGATCACTGCCGCCCGCACTGCTGCTGCGAGCGGCGTCTGCATCCGGCGATGGGCGCCGGAGGGGTGGACGACGGCGGCGATCCTCGGTTGCGGCGAGCAGGGAAGGTTCCACGTGCGGCTTCTGAACGAGCTGAATCCAGACGTCACGATTCGCGCCTTCGACCCGCATCCGGAGCGAATCGCCCAGCTCGAGGGCCGAATCGAGCAGGCGCCTGACGTCGCGGCGGCCGTCCAAGGTGCGGAGTTGGTGGTGAGCGCAGCGCCGATCGTCGAGAGGCCAGATCCGCCCATCACGACGGACTGGCTGGGCGAGCGCTACCTGGCCCTTCCGATCGATTTCGACGCCCTCTTCCAACCGGGTCCGATCGAGGCGGCGGAGCTCTTCCTCGTCGACGACGTGGGTCAGTTCGAGTACTACCGGAGCCTGGGGCACTTCCAGGAGTGGCCCGAGCCCGCGGGGAGCGTCGGCGGCGGGCTCGCGTCGGAAAGCTCGCCTGCCCGCGTCGCGTGCGTCAACCTCGGGATCGGAGCGCTGGACGCCGCGTTCGCAAAGGTCGTCTACGACCGCGCATGCGGCGAAGGCACCGGGACCACCCTCCCGCTCTGACGTGTCGGCCGATCTGCTCGCCCAGCTCGAGGAAGCCCTCACCGACGACAACGACGAGAGCCTCCCGACCGCGCTCGTCGTCCTGGCCTCCCTCGCGGGCAAGGAGATCCCCCTCGAGGAGGCCGAGCTGGACGGGGACGCCCGACGCGCGCTCCTGCTGCTCGC
>JBPCPR010000027.1:0-7547 GCA_050998925.1 Gaiellaceae bacterium | reverse complement strand
ACCATGTCGGGCACCCAGTGGCCGGCCGAGTATGGGGGCTCGATCCACTCGGAGACGAAGAGCCGCGGCGCACGCTCGATACCCAGAAGCGCGCCGCGAACCCGGTCGACACGCGACCTCATCCCGGCGACCAGCTCTGCGGCTGCCGCGTCCGCACCGAGCCACGAGCCCAGCGAGACGATGCCGTCCAGAACGTCCTCGAAGGTCGACGGTGAGTAGTCGATCACCCCGACGTCGATCTTGGTGACGGCGACAGCGTCGTCGACCTCGCTCCGGGAGACGGCACAGACCTCGCAGAGCTCCTGCGTGACGACGATGTCGGCCTCGACCTCCCGCCACACGTCCGCATCGATCGCGTAGAGAGGACGACCGGACGCCGCCGCAGCGGAGACCGCAGCATCGATCTCGGAGCTCGAGAGATCCCCGGTCTGAACGAGCGAAGCGGTGACGACCGGCCGCTCGCGGACCTCGGGAGGCCAGTCGCACTCGTACGTGACGCCGACGACCTGCTCGCCCAGCCCGAGCGCAAAAAGGATCTCGGTCGCCGCCGGAACGAGAGAGCAAACTCTCACCAGAGCACCCTAGTCACTCAACCAAGCCGCCTTCGAGTCGTCATGGGCTCCGCGCACGGAGGCCGGACTCGAAGGCGC
The DNA here is from genome assembly GCA_050998925.1 of Gaiellaceae bacterium. Classification (GTDB taxonomy): domain Bacteria; phylum Actinomycetota; class Thermoleophilia; order Gaiellales; family Gaiellaceae; genus DASQGA01. Next base: position 6,897 of record JBPCPR010000027.1, on the reverse strand, counting down.
TATGCGCCCGGCAAGATTCGAACTTGCGACCTCTGCCTCCGCAGGGCAGCGCTCTATCCCCTGAGCTACGGGCGCGCGAGCGCCTAGTCTAGCGGGACGGCAGCGCTCTCCCCGACGGCCAGCTCGGCTTCCGGAGGCACCTCGACACGGACGTAGGCGAGGGCGACAAGGGCGCCGTTCGCCCGAGCGGAGCTCGTCACCCGGCCGACGACCTTGTCGCCCAGGCGGATCTCGGCGTCCGGCGGGAGAGGCGACTCCGTCTCGATACGAAGGACGCGTAGGCCTCGGTTGGCATGGCCGCGGTAGTGGAGCCTCGCGATCGGCTCCTGGCCCGGATAGCAGCCCTTCGTCAGGCTGACGGCTCGCTCCACGAGGCCCGCCTCGGCCGGGAGGACACGATCGTCGATCTCGCGCCCGAAGCGAGGTGTCCCCGCCTCGATCCGGAGGCGCTCGAGCTCCTCCTCGGACACCCTAGGAAGGTCCGCCGGGGGAGCATGGTCCAGAACCTCGAAAGCAACCTCACCGTAGTCCGTGGTCTCGACGGATAGGGCACCGTCGGCCGGAGAAGCACCACCCAGGAGGAGGAAGCTCTCGTGCTCCTCGACCTCCACGTCGAGCCGAGCCGCGAAGCGGAACGCCAGCAGATGGGAGCGAACGACGTCGGCGAGATCGGGCTCCGTCAGGAGCAGAAAGTCCTCCTCCCCGCGGCGCACGACCTTGAGCGGCGCGATCACGCGCGCCTTCGGCGTCAGTAGGAGAGCGTCGCAGGCCTCGCCCGCTCCAAGCACCTCGACGTCGTTCGAGACCATGCGCTGCAGGTAGTCCTCTGCCCCGGGACCGCGCACGCCCACGAAGGCGCGGGGACGGGGGCCGACGGCAGGTCTGGAGTCGTCAGAAGCCACAGCGGAAGTGTAGGAAGCGAGCACCTCGCCGCGCCGGCGTCCCTCGTTCGAGCGACCCCGTTCGAGGGTGCGGGCACAGGGTCCCTGGCCCGATGCAGAGAACGTGGCCCTACGCTTCCGCCTGCCGGTTCTCCTCGCCACGGCGCTGGTCGCGCTTCTGGCCGTCTCCTCGGCCTCCGCGAGCGAGATCGTCACCCGAAACGCCGAGAACGTCAGCCTGAAGGTCGAATCGAAGGGCCGAGCCGTCATCTACTACACGGCGGGCGGCAAGCGCTTCCACCCGGTCTTCTGGGGCGCCGTCAACGCGCGACCGCCCAGCCGCACTCGTGCCCAGGTCGAATTCAAGCGGGACTACTCGGGTGGCTACATGAGGCTCGGCACCCCGCTCTGGAAGAACATCAAGAACGTCTGTCGCCCGTATACCGGCCCGCCGCTCGCCTGGTACGTGGCCGGCTGCACGGCGCCCGATGGCAGTCACTGGGCGCTCCAGAGCTGGCAGCGCCGCCTTCCGAACCTCGGCATGACGCCCTGGCTCGCCTCCCAGCGCGTGTGGGAGCTCCATCTTTCGCACTTCACCGGCGAGCCGGCCGTGCTCGAGATGTACACGGACTACATCTACTGGGGTGGTCTCTTCCACCACCTCTTCGGTCGGCTCACCTACAAGGGCGAGCCCGTCTACGGCTACGAGAACACGGGCGCGGGCAACCCGACGGACAGCTACGGCCGGAACATCTACGTCGACACGTTGGACTCGCGCTACGGGCGCGGCTGGAAGCGCGAGAACGGCTTCCTCTCCCATCGCTTCGGCGGCACCTTCTGCTACGGCTTCTATCCCCATGACCGCTACTCGTTCTTCCCGGCTGGCCCACGCCGGCCGCGCGGGAACGGCGACGCCTATCGCGCGACCGTGATCGGCCCCGGAGTCAGCCCGGTCGCCTTCTGGTCGGGAGCGGGCCTTCCCGAGTGGACGAACTCCCCGGAGCAGAACGAGCTCGAGGAGCGAATGACCAGGATCTCCAGCAGCATGATGGCGAAAGACAAGAAGTGCCAGCGCCTCTAGTCGACGGCTAGTACCTACCTAGAAACGACGAGGGCGGCCCGTGGGCCGCCCTCTCTCGTTCCTCTCGCTGGGCGAGAGCTACATCATCCCACCCATGTCGCCCATGCCGCCCGGCATGCCGGCACCGGCCGGCTGCTTCTCGGGTGCATCCGCGACGATCGCCTCGGTCGTGAGGATGTTCTTCGCGATCGAGGCGGCGTTCTGGAGGGCCGAGCGCGTCACCATCGTGGGATCGATGATGCCGGACTTGACCAGGTCCTCCTGCTCGCCGGTATCGACGTTCAGGCCGAAGCCCTTCTTGCCCGCTCGGATCGTGTTGACCACGACCGAGCCCTCCAGGCCCGCGTTGTTCGCGAGCTGGCGAACCGGCTCTTCGAGTGCCCGGGCGATGATGCTCGCGCCCGTCCGCTCGTCCGGCTCGAGGCTGTCGAGCTTGATGGAGTCGATCGCCTGCAGGAGCGCGACGCCGCCGCCCGGCACGATGCCCTCTTCGAGAGCTGCGCGCGTTGCCTGCAGCGCGTCCTCGACGCGGTGCTTCTTCTCCTTCATCTCGGTCTCCGTCGCAGCGCCGACCTTGACGACGGCGACGCCACCCGAGAGCTTCGCGAGCCGCTCCTGGAGCTTCTCACGGTCGAAGTCCGAGTCGGTGTTCTCGATCTCGCCCTTCAGCTGCTTGATCCGTCCCTTGATGGCGTCAGACTCGCCGGCACCGTCGATGATCGTCGTCGAGTCCTTGTCGACGACGAGCTTGCGAGCACGGCCGAGCTGCGAGAGCTTCGTGTTCTCGAGCTTGAGTCCCATCTCCTCGGTGATGACCTCGCCACCGGTGAGAACGGCGATGTCCTCGAGCATCCGCTTGCGGCGGTCCCCGAAGCCCGGCGCCTTGACGGCGACGGCGCTGAACGTGCCGCGCAGCTTGTTGACGACGATCGTCGCGAGCGCCTCGCCCTCGACGTCCTCCGCCACGATGAGCAGCGGGCGACCCGCCTGGATGACCTGCTCGAGGATCGGCAGGAGATCCTTGACCGCACCGATCTTCTGGTTCGCGATCAGGATGTAGGGCTCGTCGAGCACGGCTTCCATGCGCTCGGCGTCCGTGATCATGTACGGGGACAGGTAGCCCTTGTCGAACTGCATGCCCTCGGTGAACTCGAGCTCGAGGCCGAAGGTCTGGCCCTCCTCGACGTTCACGACTCCGTCCTTGCCGACCTTCTCGATCGCATCGGCGATGACGTCGCCGATCTCGCGCTCACGCGCGGAGATGGTGGCGACCCGGGCGATGTCCTCCTTGCCCGAGACCTCCTTCGACTGCGACTTCAGGTCCTCGACGACAGCTTGCACGGCCGTCTCGATGCCTCGCTTCAACCCCATCGGGTTGGCGCCGGCCGCGACGTTCTTGAGGCCCTCGCGGACGATCGCCTGCGCGAGCACGGTCGCCGTGGTCGTGCCGTCGCCCGCCACGTCGTTGGTCGCCGTGGCGACCTCGCGCACGAGCTGTGCACCCTGGTTCTCGAACGGATCCTCGACCTCGATCTCACGCGCGATCGTGACGCCGTCATTCGTGATCGTGGGCGCGCCGAACTTCTTGTCGAGCACGACGTAGCGCCCCTTCGGGCCAAGAGTGACCTTGACCGCGTCGGCGAGGGTGTTGACGCCGCGCTCGAGAGCCCGACGTGCCTCCTCGCTGAACTTCAGTTCCTTGTGTGCCATTCAGTTCCCTCCGTTATCTAGGCGGTTGCGCCCGCGAGCTCTTTCTTCTTCGAGCTCTTGCTGCTCTTCGAGCCCGTCAAGACCTTCGCGAGCACATCCGACTCGCGGAGAATCAGGTACTCGTCGGAGCCGAGGCGAATCTCGGTGCCGCCGTAATTGGAGAAGATGATCTCGTCACCCTCGTCCAGGTCCATCTTTATGTACTCCCCGTCCTCGTCACGCGGACCGGGGCCCACGGCGAGAACGCTGCCGCGCTGCGGCTTCTCCTTGGCGGTGTCGGGAAGGACGATCCCACTTGTGGTCGTCATGTCCTCCTCGAGCACCTCGACGATCAGACGATCGCCCAGAGGCTTCAGGTTCATCCAGCTTCCTCCTTGCTCGACGTACTCTCTGGCACTCTCAGAGCGAGAGTGACAGCGTCCATGATACAGAAAACGAAGAACCGTTCTAAGGAGTGCCTGGCACTCTGCGGTCAAGAGTGCCAGAGCCGCGAAGCGCGCTCACGGCAACCAGTGTGACCGCGCAGATGACCGCGCCCAGAAGAAACGGGAGGGCATCGCCGAAGAGATCTGCCAGCCTGCCGCCGACTGCGGGGCCCACAGCGTTGCCGCCCGCCCACGCCCCGTTGGCGAGCCCGAACGACAGCCCCTGCGAGAGCCCGAACGACTCCGCCGCGTCGGAGATCATCGCGCTCGCCGGGGCGTAGAAGCCGCCGTAAGCCAGGAGTGAGAGAACCGCCAGGCTCGCCACGACAACGGCCGGCTCCGCCCATGCGAGCCCGAGCGAGACCGCGATCGAACCGATCAGCGCGAGCCGCACCGGTCGGAAGCGCCCATGGCGATCCGAGTAACGCCCGATGAGCGGGTGCAACACGACCTCTGCTGCCGCCCCGATCAGGAACACGGCTGCGATCGCGGCCGCCCCCCAACCGGCCCGCCCGAGCTCGAGCGGGACGAGGACGGTGACGACCCCGAAGAGGAGAGCCGGCAGGAGCAGGAGCCAGAGGCCTCCGAGAAAACTCGGCCGCCGGAGTGCCCTGCCGAGAACGCTCAGCGGCTGGGGCTCCGGCTCGGCGTCGGGCGAGGCCAGCGTCCAGCCGGCCAGCATCGCTCCGACCACGCCGACGGCGACGAAGGTCGGCCTGGTTCCGACGACCGCCGCCGCGCCTCCCAGGACGGGTCCGAAGATAGCCCCGGCGACCGCGGCGCCGATCGCCGTCCCGAGCGTCTGGCCCCGCCGCTCTCGTGGTGTGACCGAGACGAGCCAGGTGAGGCCTCCGGCCCAGGAGAGCGTGCTCCCGACGCCCTGGAAGAGACGGCTGACTCCGAGCATCCACTCGTTGCCGGCGAATCCGAATGCGACGCAGGCGACGGACATGAGGACGAGCCCGGCCACGACGGTTCGTTTCGGGCCGAGATGCGCGGCCGCAAGGCCGCTCGGGATGGCAGCGGCGAGCGCCCCGGCGGCAAAGGAAGCGACGAGGAGGCCCGAGGCCGCCTTCGAAAGCCCGTACTCCTCGGCGAACTCGGGGAGGAGCGGCACGAGCGCTGCGTAGAGCATCGTGTCGACGAGGACGATCCCGCAGACGAGCATGAGGAGCCTGCGCATCGGGCGAAGCTAGCATCGGGCCGATGCGCCGTGAGTTCTCCGCCGGAGGCGTGGTCGTCCGCAGGCTCCGTGGCGAGTGGCGAGTGGCGGCGATCCGTCCGGCCGGGAAGGACGTCTGGGCGCTCCCGAAGGGGATCATCGACGCAGGCGAGAAACCACCGGAGACCGCGCTTCGCGAGGCCCGCGAGGAGACCGGAGTCGACGGGCGCCTCCTCGAGAAGCTCGGCGACATCCGCTACGTCTACACGTGGGACGGCGAGCGAGTCTTCAAGGTCGTGAGCTTCTTCCTGATCCGCTACTCGCGAGGCCGGCTCGGCGACATCGCGGCCGAGATGCGCCACGAGGTCGACGGCGCGCGCTGGCTCCCGCTCGCCGACGCTCCCCGCCTGCTGGCCTACGGCGGGGAGCGCCAGATGGCCGCGCGGGCTTGGGAAATTCTGGCTCCAGAAGCTTTATGATGCTGCGCGCTCCCGTGCGCGCCCTCGAAGAGCCGATGTACGCACTGAACTTCTACTCACCTATGGTCGCCGACCAGCTGCGGAGCCGCCGGAAGACGGCGACGATCCGCCTCGGCGACAAGTCAGCCAAGTACAAGAAGGGCATGGTCGTCCAGGTCCTCGTGGGCCAGCGGTACGGCCCCCGAGAGCGCATCTTCGACGCGGTCATCGACAAGGTCGAGGTGAAGTCGCTCGCCGAACTCTCCCCGCGCGAGATCGAGCACGACAACCCCGAGATCCGCCGCACGGAGGAGCTCGCCAGCTTCCTCGGGCAGCTCTACAACCGGGAGGTGACGGAGGAGGACCAGGTCACCTTGATCAGGTTCTCCGAGATCCTCTCGGTGCCAAGAGCCGACGCGTTCGGGCGCCAGAGCCAGAACTAAGAGCTAGCTGCTAGCGACCGGGCTTCCGGATCGCCGTACCGAAGAGCTCCCGGTCTCGCAGGGGTGTGCCGCAACCCTCGCACTCGACAGCAAACGCCGAGCTGAACCGCGCCCCGCACCCGGGGCAGCGAAGCCGGATCTCCCCGCCGCACGTCGGACAGGCCGTAGCGACGTCGCCTTCCGACTCGTCGAAGTACCGCTGCGCGTGCCCGCAGCCGAGGCAGAACGCCACCCAGTCACCCAGGGTCTTGCGCCGCTCCTCCCGGAGCCAGTCGGCCGCTTTGCCCATCACGACTAGCGTAGCGACCGGTCGGGTAAAGTCACCACCCGAGAGAAGGGGGACGCAGCCGCCACATGGCGATCGCGCGCGAAGCAGAGCCAGTCAGCTCGATCAAGGAGACCAAGGAAGCCGGTCTCGACCGCGAGGACCTCCTCGGCATCTACCGCAACCTCATCCTCACCCGGGGCATCGAGGAGCGAGGCCACATCCTCTACAAGCAGGGCAAGATCCCGGGAAGCTTCTACACGGGTCGCGGGAACGAGGCGGCGGCGGTCGGGGTGGCCACCGCGATGGGCCCGGAGGACGTCGGCACCCCGCTCCACCGCGACATGGGAGTTCACGTCGTCCGCGGCGTCGAGCCCTGGCGCATGTTCGCGCAGTTCATGGGCCGGGTCGACGGCCCCACGCGCGGCCGGGACGGAAACGTCCACATGGCCGACGACCGGCTCGGCCTGAT
>JBPCPR010000292.1:0-9644 GCA_050998925.1 Gaiellaceae bacterium | reverse complement strand
CGGTCGGCCTCGCCGTAGCGAATCGACCGCAGGACGACGGCCTCGGTCTTCCACGAACGCGGCACGCCGGCCAGTCTAGATGTGAGGTGGGAAGACACCCCTCCGCGGGTACGTTGACCTCGGATGGCTCGCATCGAGATGTACACGAGTGCCTGGTGCGGCTACTGCGAGCGTGCGAAGACGCTCCTGCGCCAGAAGGGCCTCGCCTACGAGGAGATCCGGGTCGACGACCAGCCCGACTTCCGGGCGCGCCTCCAGGAGCGGACCGGCGGCTGGACCGTGCCCCAGATCGTGATCGACGACCGGCCGATCGGCGGCTACACCGAGCTCTGGCAGCTCGACCGCGCCGGCGGCCTCGACGACCTCGCCGCCTAGGACCCGACTGGCGCCGGGCCGGTAGGCTCGCGCGCCGTGGCGGACGAACTGCCTCCCCAGGACGAGCTGCCGCCAGGCGTCAACCGGCCCGGCCGGCGTGGCCGCTTCGCGCGCCTCGCGGTCGACACGAGCCCGCTGCGCGAGTCCAGGAACTTCCGCCTGCTCTGGACCGGCCAGATGGTGTCCTACATCGGCAGTCAGATCACGCTGGTCGCGATCCCGTTCCAGGTCTACGAGATCACGGGCTCGACGCTCGCCGTCGGTCTCATCAGCCTGTTCGAGCTCGTACCGCTGCTGGCGTTTGCGCTCCTCGGGGGTGCGGTCGCGGACGCCACTGACAGGCGCCGGCTCATCCTCCTGACGGAGATCGGGCTCATGGCGGTCACGGGCGGCCTCGTCGCCAACGCGCTCCTGGACGAGCCGCGCGTCTGGATCCTCTATGTCCTCGCGGCGCTGGCGGTCGCCTGCTGGAGCCTCGGCGCACCGGCGATGCGGTCGCTCGTCCCTCAGCTCGTCACGAAGGAGCAGATTCCGGCGGCGATGGCGCTCGAGGGGATCTATGGGAGTCTCGGTGCCGTCGCTGGGCCGGCTCTCGCCGGCGTCCTGATCGCGGCGGTCGGACTCCCGCTCACCTACGGGCTCGACGTTCTGACGTTCGCCGCCTCGCTCGCCACCGTGTGGGCGCTACCGAGGTTCCCGCCCGTTCCGGACGCCGATCAGGCCGGTCTCAGGTCGATTCTCGAAGGGCTCCGCTTCGTGCGAAACCGCAAGGTGCTGCTCGGGATCTTCGTGGTCGATACGAACGCGATGGTCTTCGGGATGCCGAGCGCACTCTTTCCGGCCGTCGCCGACCGCCAGTTCGATGCCGGAGCCGAGGTGGTCGGGCTCCTGTACGCGGCTCCCTACGCCGGCGCGCTGGTCGCCTCGGTGCTGTCGGGCTGGATGGCGCAGGTTCATCGTCAGGGTGTCGCCGTGGCGATCGCCGCGGCGTGCTGGGGGCTCGCGATCGTTGGCTTCGGCCTGGCCACGGCGCTCTGGCTGGCGCTCTTCATGCTCGCGCTCGCGGGAGCCGCCGACACGGTGAGCGCCATCTTCCGAAGCACGATCGTCTTCGCGGCGACTCCGGAGGGCATGCGAGGCCGGATCCTGGGCATCGAGCTGGCGCAGGTGGCCAGCGCGCCCACGCTCGGCAACGTCGAGGCGGGCGTCGTCGCGGCGCTCACGAACATCCGCACGTCGATTGTCTCGGGTGGGATTCTGTGCATCGCCGGAACCGCCGTCGCCTGCCTCGCGATCCCGGCGCTCATCCGCTACGACGCGCGCGAGCCGGACCGCTGACCTAGCACTCCTGGCAGGCGCCGCAGAACCACGTCCCCCGCCCGCCAACGCGGGTCTTCTCGATCGGAGCTCCGCACCTGTCGCACGGCTCCCCGGCGCGTCCGTAGACCTTGAACTCGTGCTGCATCCGTCCCTCGCGACCCCGGGAATCGCTGTAGTCGCGGAGCGTCGCCCCCTGGCGCTCGATGCCGCGGCGAAGGGCCTTGCGGACCGCCCGGCGGAGCTCGGAGATCTCCTCGGGCGCAAGCTCGCCGGCGGGCCGGAGCGGATGGATGCGCGCGAGCCAGAGCGCCTCGTCCGCGTAGATGTTTCCCACCCCCGCGACCGAACGCTGGTCGAGGAGCGCAGACTTGATCGGCGCCCGGCGCCCGGACAACCCTCTGGCGAAGGCGGCCGTCGTGAAGGCCCGCTCGAGCGGCTCGCCGCCGATCCTGGCGTCGAGGTAGCCCCCGAGCTCGCCCGGCTCCAGCAGGAGCCACGTCCCGAAGCGGCGCACGTCGCGGTAGGAGACGTTCGAACCGTCGTCCAGCGTCACGAGTGCCCGTCGGTGGGGCTCCCCGTTCGTCTGGGCGGGATGCTGGAAGCCGCCTGTCATGCGCAGGTGGACGACGAGGTGGCGGCCGCTCTCGAACTCGAAGATCAGGTACTTGCCCCGCCGGCGCAGGTCCCGGACGACCTCGCCTTCGAGCTCCGCCGCGACCAGCTCGGGCGGCTCGGGCCGCGTCAGCCGCGGATCGTCGATCGCGACCGACTCGAAGCGGCGGCCGACGAGCCCGGGCGCGAGGTGCGACCGGATCGTCTCGACCTCGGGCAGCTCGGGCACTAGCGGAGCACCTCGAGGACGATCGGGACGTGCGGAGGCGCCTCGTCAGCGATCCGGTAGCACGCCGCCACTTCCTCGACTGCCGCCGCCGCAGCGGCCTCGTCGGCTGCGTGAACCTCAGCTACGGGGTCGCCCTCCTCCACTCTGTCCCCGCGCTTCGCGAGGCAGACGATGCCCACGCGGTGATCGATGACGTCGTCCTTCGCCGCCCGCCCCGCGCCGAGGTGAAGGGCCGCGACGCCGACGGCGGTCGTGGCAATCCGCCCGACGTGGCCGCTCCCGAGCGCGGGCACGAGCCGGACGACCGGTGCGACAGGGAGCGCCTCGACGTTCGGATCGCCGCCCTGGGCGCGGATCCAGGTCTCGTAGCGCTCGAGCGCGGCGCCGGACGAGACCGCCTCCTCGGCCCGGCGACGACCCTCTTTCTCGTCGACTCCGAGGTCCGAGAGGGCGAGGAGATGGCCGCAGGCGCCGAGCGTGAGCTCCGCCAGGTCGGGCGGGCCCTCGCCGTGGAGCGTCTCGACGGCCTCGCGAATCTCCAGGGAGTTCCCGACCGCGTGGCCGAGCGGCTGATCCATGTCCGTGAGCTCGCACACCACTTCGCGCCCCGCCTGACGACCGAGCCCAATCATGGCCTGCGCGAGCTCCCGCGCGCGATCGAGGCTCTTCATGAAGGCTCCGTCCCCGACCTTCACGTCCAGGACGATCGCGTCGGCGCCAGCGGCGATCTTCTTCGACATGATGCTGGACGCGATCAGCGGGATCGAATCCACGGTCGCGGTCACGTCGCGGAGTGCGTAGAGACGCTTGTCGGCAGGGACGAGATCGACCGTCTGGCCGATGATCGCAACTCCGATGTCCCCGACCTGACGGAGGAACGCGTCCTGCTCGAGCTCGATGCCGAAGCCCGGGATCGACTCGAGCTTGTCCAGCGTCCCGCCCGTGTGCCCCAGGCCACGGCCGCTCATCTTCGCAAAGGGGACGCCGCACGCGGCCACGAGCGGCCCGATCACGATCGAGGCCTTGTCACCGACTCCGCCGGTCGAGTGCTTGTCGACGACGCGCCGCCCGAGCGGGCTCAGGTCGATCGTCTCTCCGCTCGCCACCATCGCGTCGGTCAGGGCATGGGTCTCGACCTCGTCCAGCCCCTGGAAGAACACCGCCATCAGGAAGGCGGACATCTGGTAGTCGGGAATCTCGTCCCGTACGTAGGCGAGGACGAGCTCGCGGACGTCCTCCGACGCCAACACCTCCCCGTCGCGCTTGCGCTCGATCAGCTCCGCAGCGCGCATCAGGGAGCGGTCACGGCTCGACGATCGGAGCGCCCGGGCTGCCGCGCGGAGGAGACTTGCCCCCGAACCACGCGTTCACGGTCGCGCCCACGTCCGCGAACTCACCGTTGTGCACGCGGCCCGCGGCAGTTTTGCCTTCCACGTAGGCGATGAGCATCGCATGCTCGCGGGAGTGGTCGGTGGAGGGCGTGGTCGGGTCGCAGCCGTGGTCGGACGTGATCACGAGCAGGTCGCCGGGCCGGAGCGCGTCGAGGAGGTCTGCCAGCCGGCGGTCGAAGTCCTGGAGACAGCGGTGGAAGTTGACCGGGTCGTTCCGGTGGCCCCAGACCATGTCGGTCTCCACGAGGTTCGTGAAGATGATTCCGTCGTCGAGGCCGCGGAGGAGCTCCTCCGTGACCTTGATCCCCTCGCCGTTCGACTTCGTCGGGCTCGACTCGTCGATATCGACTCCCGCGAAGATGTCGTGAATCTTCCCGACCCCGTGGACAGTCGCGCCAGCGTCGCGCGCAAGGGTCAGGTAGTTCGGCTGCTTGGGCCGGAGCGACCAGTCGTGGCGATTCGGCGTCCGCGTGTAGTTCCCCGGCTCCCCCGTGAAGGGACGCGCGATCACGCGCCCGACTGCGTGCGGCCCGGTGAGGATCTCGCGAGCCACCCCGCAAGCCTCGTAGAGCTCCTCGAGCGGAATCGTCTCCTCGTGGGCAGCGACCTGGAAGACCGAGTCTGCCGACGTGTACACGATCCATTTGCCGGTCGTCTGGTGCTCCTCGCCGAGCTCCTGGACGATCTCGGTTCCGGACGCCGCCTTGTTTCCGAGGACGCCGCGCCCTGTGCGGTGCGCAAACTCTTCGATGATCGACGAGGGAAACCCGTGCGGGTAGGTCGGCATCGCCACCGGGGTCACGATCCCCATGAGCTCCCAGTGGCCCGTCGTCGTGTCCTTGCCTTTCGACCGTGAGACGAGGCGACCGGCGACCGCAGGAGCGCCCGGCTGGGGCGGGCAGCCCTCGAGCTCCTCGACGTTGCCGAGCCCGAGCGCCTCGAGGTTCGGGAGATCGAGCCCGCCGACTGCGCGCGCGACGTTTCCGAGAGTGTCGGAGCCCTCGTCCCCGTACTCCTCGGCGTCGGGCAGCGCTCCCGCGCCGACCGCATCGAGCACGATCACGCACGCCCGCGGCATGCGGCTATTCTAGGGCGCGATGGACATCGCTCTTGGACTGCTCGGGATTCTCGTGTGGGCCTCCGTCGTGATCGTGCTCGCGATGGCAGTCACGTGGGCGATGGTGAAGCTCTTCCCGGAACGCAAGCAGGGCGACGACGCCGCCGACGGCGCTTCCTAGAACAGTCGGAGGCTCCTAGACCGGCTCGAGCGGCAGGAGCTCGGCGAGCGGAGCGTACTCGAGGTCGTGCGCCTCGGCGACGGCCTTGTACGTGACCTTGCCGCCCATCACGTTGACTCCGCGGGCGAGAGCGGGATCGCGCGCGACCGCGTCGCGCAGCCCGTGGTCGGCGAGCGCCTCGGCGTACGGAAGCGTCACGTTCGTCAGCGCCTTTGTCGAGGTGACCGGCACGGCACCCGGCATGTTCGCGACGCAGTAGTGGACGATCCCGTCCACCTCGAAGACCGGATCGGAGTGCGTGGTCGGATGGGAGGTCTCGAAGCACCCGCCCTGGTCGATGGCCACGTCCACGAGCACCGCACCCGGCTTCATCGACCCGAGCATCGGCCGCGAGACGAGCTTCGGCGCCACCGCGCCCGGGATGAGGACGGCCCCGACCACGAGGTCGGCGTCGACGATCACCTCGTCGATCTGGAGCTGGTTCGACATGGCGAGCGTGATTCGGCCGTCGAGCATCATCTCGAGGTCGCGCATGCGCTCCACGGACTTGTCCAGGACCCAGACGTCCGCCTGCATGCCGACGGCGATCAGGGCCGAGTTGTACCCGACGATGCCTCCGCCCAGCACCACCACCTTTGCAGGAGGCACACCGGGGACTCCCCCGAGCAGGATGCCACGGCCTCCCTGCGCCTTCTCGAGCGCCCAGGAGCCCATCTGGGTCGCGAGCCGGCCCGCAATCTCGCTCATCGGCGCCAGGAGCGGGAGGCGGCGGTCCGGCGACTCGACCGTCTCGTAGGCGATGCAGGTAGCGCCGCTCGCCGCGAGAGCCTCGGTCAGCCGCCCGTCGGCAGCGAGATGGAGGTAGGTGAAGAGGACGAGGCCTTCGCGAAGGCGGCCGTATTCCTCGGGGAGGGGCTCCTTGACCTTCAGGACGAGATCGGAAGAGTCCCAGACCTCCTCGACCGCCGTCGTGCGTGCCCCCACTCCCTCGTAGGCCGCGTCGGGGAACGAGCTTCCGACCCCCGCGCCTGCCTCGACAACCACCTCGTGACCGCGCTGCACGAGCTCGCGCGCCCCGGCCGGCGTGAGCGCGACACGATGCTCGTCGGACTTGATCTCCTTCGCGACGCCGACCCTCATTGGCGCGGGAACGATACCCGCCGTGCCGCTGTCCATGCGGGCTGACGATAGGCTCCCCGCGTGCAGGCCTCGCCCCTCGACAACGACAGGTTCCTCGTCGAGCAGCTCTTGAGACCGATGGTGAACCTCTACACGATCTCGACGCTCGGCTCGGACGGCAAGAGCGCCGGCGAGAGAGTCGCGTTCGCGCGCCAGAAGCGGATGGCGCTCAAAGAGGACCTGCGGTTCTTCGCCGACGACTCGGAGTCGGAGGAGCTCTTCCGGCTGAAGGCCCGTCGCGTCGTGGAGATCGGGGGGCGTTACGACGTCACGCAGCCGTCGGGCGAGAGGATCGGCGTCCTCGAGAAGCGCTTCAGGCAGTCCCTGATCCGCTCGACTTGGTCGATCCTCGACGCGTCGGAAGACCAGATCGCCTGGGCGCGAGAGCGAAGCGCCGCCATCGCAATCGTGCGACGGATCAAGGACCTCATCCCCTACGGAGAGGCGATTCCCGTCCCGTACCACTTCACCTTCCTCCGCGGAGAGCGCGAGATCGGCGAGCTCTCCCGGGTGCTCGGGCTGCGGGACAAGTACATCCTCGACCTCTCCGCCGACGCGGAGCGCGCACTCGACCGCCGGCTCGCAATCGCGCTCGCGGTCGGGCTCGACGCTTTCCAGGCCCGCTAGGCGGAGCGCGCTCCCAGACGCTTGCGGGCGAGCCGCCCCGCGGCGAACGCGGCGGCGAAGAACCAGGGGTCGTCGACGGGTCCGCGCCCCATGTGGCGGAGCGGCAGGCTGGCGCAGGCCTCTTGCCAGCCCTCCACCGGCACGGACAGGGCCTCGTCGGTCGGCGCCGGCGGGAATCCCTCCCCCTCGGGCCAGGCGACGTCCACGGGCCCGGCGAGAGCAAGGACGGATCGCAGGTGGTGCGAGACACCGTGGTGCCGCTCCCGCTCGTCTGCTCCCGAGATCCGGGCGACGAGGATCGGAGCGCCGCCGAGTGCCCGTGCGGCCGCTGCTGCGGTGGCGGCAGCGAGCCCGCCGTGCCCGAACGTGCTCGCGGTGCCGACGATCCCGGGCCCGATTCCGCTCACGACGACGTCGAAGCCTTCGTCGGCGCACCAGGTGAGCGCGGACGCGGGCGTGACGCACGCGACATCCCCGTCGAGGCAGGCCCCCACCGCCACGGTCGTCTCGAGCAGGCCCTGGCGCTTCAACGCTCGCACGGCGTCAGAGAGTGAGACGGGGAGTGCGCCGCCCTGGAGCTGCGCGAACGCGACGCGGGCGTCCGATCCGACTCCGGCGCACACGGGCGCGAGCTGGCTGTGCAGCGAGCAACAGACCACAGGGAGTCCGTCGAGCTCCTCCGTGCCTCCGCCCTCTTCCTCCACGTGCCGGACGGCGTGCTGGAGGGACGTGTACGGAAGCTTCATCACGTGGGCGCCGGAGGTCGGGGCGAGCCCAAGGCCACGCGTGAGGTTGACGTGCAGGACGTCGAATCCGCCGGAGCCCAGTCCGAGCTCGACCGCCTCGACGTTCACGACGACGTCGTCGCCGAGCCCGACCGGACCGGTCAGGCGCGGATACGCGATACAGGGACGGCCGTCCACCTCGAGGCGAACCAGGCCTTCGACCCGCTCGCCGATCGCGGTGACGCTGCCGCGCCGGAGGCTAAGCACGCCGCGCCGCGTCGACGAGCTCGAGGGTCACGTCGACCATGCTCTCGAGGTCGGCGACCGCGATGTGCTCGTCGGCGCTGTGGATCCGGGTCATCCCGTTGGCGAGATTCGCGCAGGGAATCCCTCGGGCGTTGAACACGTTTGCGTCCGCGCCTCCGCCCGCTTTGATGCCCATCGGCGCGAAGCCGGCCCGCTCGAGCGCCTCGAAGGCGAGCCGGACGGTCGGATCGTCCGCCTCGAACCGGTAGCCGCGGTACTTCTCCTCGAGTGCGGTCTCGACCTCGCACTCGGCGACCGCAGCTGCGAACGCGCAGGAGTCGACTACCTCCTGGACGACGCTCGCGAGCTTCTGCTCGCTCTGCGAGCGCACCTCGGCGACCACTTCGCAGCGGTCGGGGACGATGTTCCTGGCGGTGCCGCCATGGATCTCGCCCACGTTCGCCGTCGTCTCGTCGTCGATCCGGCCGAGCCTGAAGTCGGAGATCGCGCGCGCGGCGGCCAGGATCGCGGACCGTCCCTCCTCCGGGTGCATACCAGCGTGGGCAGCACGTCCCTTGAAGACCACGTCGACGGCCGTCGAGTACGGAGCCTGGACGACGACCTCGCCGATCGGGCCCGCGTGGTCGAAGACGTAGCCCGCCCGGCCGGCCAGGCTCGAGGCGTCGAACGCCTTGGCGCCTTCGAGCCCGGTTTCCTCCTTCGGCGTGAACAGAAGCTCGACGCCGGCGTGCGGGCGACCGGTCTCGACGATCCGCCTGGTGGCCTCGAGCATGACCGCCACGGCGGCCTTGTTGTCGGCCCCGAGAATCGTGTTCCGGGCGTTCCGGACGACCCCGTCCTCGACGACGGGCTCGACCGCGTCGGTCGCCGGCACCGTGTCCAGATGCGCGCAGAGGAAGATCGGGAGACCACCGCCGTTCGTGGCCTCGAGCCGCGCCAGCATGTTCCCCATCGTCGACCCGATCGCGTCTCCGGCGTCGTCCTCCTGGACGGAGAGACCAAGCTCGCCCAGGTAGTCCGCCACGCGATCGGCCACCTCCCGCTCCCGGCCGGGCGGACTCGAGATCGCGGCCAGCCCCGTGAAGAGGGTGAGGACGTCGGGCAGCGCCACCGAGCGATTCTAGGGCCTCGACCGGCGCAGACATGTCCCTGGGTCTGACCCCTGGACATGTCCCTGCTGTGGAAAACGTGCCCGGAGCCGGGCCGGGATTTACGCGAGGGTCGCCGTGACCGACGCGGTCTCGGGGCGCCGGGCGCGCTCGAGTGCGGCTCCCACGAAGTCGCGGAAGAGCGGCGCGGGGCGCGTCGGCCGGGACTTGAACTCGGGATGGAACTGGCTCGCGACGAACCACGGGTGGTCGCGGAGCTCCACCACTTCCACGAGCCGGCCCTCCTGATACGTCCCCGAGACGACCAGCCCCGCCTCGACGAGGCGTGGCCGATAGTGGTTGTTGACCTCGTAGCGGTGCCGGTGGCGCTCGTGCACGACCGGCTCGTCGTAGGCCGCCCAGGCGCACGTTCCCTCCACGAGGTCGACCGACTGCGCGCCGAGTCGCATCGTCCCGCCCAGGTCTTCGATCTCCTTCTGCTCGGGGAGCAGGTCGATGACGGGGTACGGCGTCTCCGGTTCCATCTCGGTCGAGTTGGCGCCGTCGAGACCGACGACGTGACGAGCGAAGTC
>JBPCPR010000212.1:0-7731 GCA_050998925.1 Gaiellaceae bacterium | reverse complement strand
GGGGCGGATCGACGGCGAGTCGGTGGGCCGGGTGACGAGCGGAGGCTACGGCTACACGGTCGAGCGCTCGATCGCCTACGCGTACGTGCCCGCCGCGGCCGCAACGCCGGGCCGGCGGGTGGAGATCGAGATCTTCGGCGAGTCGGTGCCCGGCGAGATCACGGCGGAGCCGCTCTACGACCCGCAGGGCGAGCGACTGAGAAGCTAGGTGCCGCAGCGAGCGCAGCAGCCGATCTTCCGGCCCGTCGCGCAGCTCCGGGCCCACGAGCTGGTGGCGGAGCAGCTCCGGCGGCAGATCGCGCTTCGGCTCGTGTCTCCTGGACAGTCGCTTCCACCGGAGCGGGAGCTCGCACGTCTCTTCGGGGTCGGCCGGGCGACCGTCCAGCAGGCGATCGAGCTCCTCGAGCGCGAGCAGCTCCTCGAGAGCCGCCGCGGCCGAAGCGGTGGCACGTTCGTCGTCGGCCTCGCCCCGGCCGGCGAGACGCCGGTGGGTGTCCTCGACCGCGTCCGCAAGGAGCGGGACGCGATCGTCGAAGCACTGGTCTTCCGGAGCGAGCTCGAGCCGGCCGCGGCGGCTGCCGCTGCGGGAGCCAGGCGGCGAGCCGACCTGGCGGCGGTGAAGGCCGCGTGTCGCGCCGCGGCGGCCACCGAGGACGACGCCGAGTTCATGGAACACGACACGGAGCTGCACCTGGCGCTCGGGCGCGCGACGGGGAACCGCTACTTCGCCGAGACGCTCGAGCGCCTCCGGCTCGTCCTGAACGACGCGCTCGTGGCGCTGCCCGACTCGGCTCTCTGGCATGCGCGCTCGAACCGCGAGCACGAGCTCCTGCTCGAGGCTCTCGACGCGGGCGACGGAAGAGCGGCCCGCCGGGCGATGGACATCCACGTGGCGCACACCGAGCAGAGCGTCCGCGCACTTCTCGCCGCCCTCTAGAAGGACGTTCGAGGTGGTTGACCGGCCCCGGGGTGGGCGCGTAAACTCTTTTGGCCTTGAGTCAAGTCCTTTACTCGGCGGCGGTGGACGAGTTCGTGGACGGCCATGTGGAGGAGCTGGTCGAGGTCGTTCGCACCCTGGTCTCGTTCGACACGACGTCGGTCGACCTCTCGCCGGACTCGCGGCACACGGAGAACGAGGAGGCGGCGCTCCAGGCGTACGTCGCGAAAGTGCTCGAGGGGATCGACGCCGAGGTCGACCAGTGGGAGCCGGACCCGGCCGAGTTCCGCGGGCACCCGATGATGCCGCCCTGGCATCACTGGCGGAACCGGCCTCTCACGGTCGGCACGCTCCAGGGCGCCGGCGGAGGCCGCTCGCTCGTCGTCAACGGCCACATCGACGTGGTCAGCCCGGGCGACGAGTCCAACTGGGCCTCGCCGCCGTTCGGGGCCGAGATTCGCGACGGCCGCATCTACGGGCGCGGGGCCTGCGACATGAAGGGCGGCGTGGGTGCCGCTCTCTTCGCGTTGAAGGCGCTGCATGCGAGCGGGGTCGCCCTGGCGGGAGACGTCTGCTTCGAAGCCGTCCCGGACGAGGAGACCTGCGCGATGGGGACGAACGCGGCGATCGCACGGGGCTACCGCGGCGACGCCGGCCTCGTGCCCGAGCCGACGCGCTTCAACATGTGGGTGGCGACCCGCGGCCTCCTGCACGGGACGCTGTCCGTGGAGGGGCGTTCGGCGCACGCGGAGATGAACCAACCGCCCTGGGAGGAGGGGGGCGGCGTCAACGCGATCCAGAAAGCCGCCTACCTGCTCGGGGCGCTCGACGGGCTCTCCGAGGAGTGGGCGAGCCGCGCCTCGAAGCGCCATTTGCTCCTCGGCACCCCGTCTGTGAATCCGACCGAGATCAGCGGCGGCACGTTCATCTCGAACGTGCCGGAACGCTGCGACGTCGCGCTCAACACGACCTATCTCCCCGGAGATGCGGACGGTGCCGGCTACGGCTCCGTCCCGCGCGGTGAGATCGAGCACACCGTCGCGGAAGCCGCCGGGCAGGACGGCTGGCTCGCCGCTCACCCCCCGCGGTGGAGCTGGTACACGGACTATCCGCCCTCCGAGATCGACCAGGAGTCCCCCATCCTGGGCGTCGTCCAGTCGGCGGGTCGCGAGCTCGGCGTCGAGGTGGAGCTCGAGGGCATCGACACCACCTACGACGGCGCGCTCCTGACGCTCTTCGCCGGCACTCCGAGCCCGGCCTTCGGCCCTGGGGACCTGAGGCGTGCCCACGCACCCGACGAGTGGGTCGGAGTGGACGAGCTCGTCCTCGCTGCCAAGCTCTACGCCCGCGCGATCGTGGCCTGGTGCGGGCTCGCGGAGGCGGCGTGAGCGAACCGGTCGTCGTCAGGGCGGGTGAGACGCACGTCTTCCCGCGCGAGCTCGACCGCCTGTACCCGCTGATCGAGCGGGCCGAGGGGGTCTGGCTCTACGACCGTGAGGGCAACGCGTTCCTCGACGCGGTCGGCGGCGGGGCCATGGTCGCGTCGATCGGGCACGGCGTGCCGGAGATCGTCGAGGCGGCCCGTGCGCAGGCGGCCCGGGTCTCGTTCCTCTACAACCAGCAGTTCACCACCGAGGCCCAGGAGCAGCTGGCCGACCGGCTGACTGCGCTCGCGCCACCCGGCTTCACCCGCGTCCACTTCGTCACGGGCGGGGCAGAGGCCAACGAGACGGCCCTTCGGCTCGCGCGGAGCTACCACGTCGAGCGCGGCGACACGGACCGTTGGCAAATCGTCTCGCCGGCCCAGGCCTATCACGGGCCGACGCTCGCGACGCTCGCCCTGACCGGGCGGCCCGGTCTCCAGGCGCCCTACCAGCCCTACCTCGCCGAGCATCCGCACATTCCGCCCTCCACGTGGCGCTTCGACCCCTCCGGAGAGGCTGCGCTCGCGGCTCTCGACGCCGCGCTCGAGGAGGTCGGGCCGGAGACGGTGGCGGCGTTCTTCTGCGAGCCGGTAAGCGCGGCGGCGCTGCCGGCCTATGCGCCCCCGGTCCGGTTCTGGGAGGGCCTGGCGGAGCGGCGGGAGCAGCACGGCTTCCTGATCTGCCTCGACGAGGTCGTGACGGGGCTCGGCCGGACCGGGACCTGGTTCGCGGCCGAGCAGCTGCCTTTCGTCCCCGACCTGATCACGACCGCGAAGGGCCTCGGCGCCGGCTACGCGCCGATCGGGGCGATGCTCTGCCGGGAGGAGATCTACGACGCCGTCGCCGCCGGCTCGCGCGCCTTCGAGCACGGCCACACCTGGGACGGCGCGCCGCTTCCGTGCGCGGTCGGCCTGGCCGTGCTCGACTACCTCGAGCACCACGGGCTGGTGGAACGGGTTCGGGAGACCGGACCCCGCCTCCGCCGGACGCTCGAGAGCGCTCTGGTCGATTGCGACCTGGTGCGAGAGGTCCGCGGGCATGGCTACCTGCTCGGCATCGACTACGTCGACCCGTCCGACGGCGCGTCGTTCCTCGACCCTGCGCTCGGGGTGGCGCGGAAGATCGACGTCGAAGCCCTCGCCAGGGGGCTCGTCGTGTACTCGACCCAGCCGACCGCGGATGGCTACGCGGGCGACCAGACGCTGATCGCGCCGGCCTTCACGAGCACCGAGGAAGAGCTCAGCCTCATGGTCGAGCGCCTGGCCGAGACGGTGCGCGCGGTCGAGCATTGGGTCAAGTCCGAAAGCGCAGTCCCGGCGTGAGATCATCGTGCCCCTTGCGAAACAGGAGGAACCAATGAGTGAGCAGGCGCTACCCGGTGCAGCACAGGTCCCTGCGGCGCGCGGGCTCTTCGTTCGCCAGTCGTCCGGGCTCATCCGCGAGTTCCGTCCCTCCGACGTCTTCATCTTCAACACGCTGGGGTACGCGCTCGGGCTGGTGCTGGCGGTCGTCCCCACCTTCGCGGCCGGGCTCTGGCCGGAGCAGAACGTCCTCCTGATCGTCACGATCGGAACGCTCTTGACGGTGGCGAACGCGATGATGTACGGCTACCTCGCCGGCGTCCTGCCGCGTTCGGGCGGCGACTACGTCTACCTGAGCCGTGTCGTGCACCCGGGGCTCGGCTTCACCGCGAACTGGGGCTTTACGTGGTCGCAGTTCCTCGGGCTCGCGCTCTACGCGGCGTTCACGGTCAACTTCGGCCTCGCGGTCGCGCTCGCGACGCTCGGTAACGCGACCGGGAACGACCGGCTGGTGAGCTGGAGCGAGAGCGTCTCGAAGGACTGGCCGACCTTCCTGATCGGGCTCGGGCTCCTGGCGGTCACGCTCGCGGTCCTGTCGCTTTCGACGCGGATCCTCCGCTGGATCTTCCTGATCGGCATCATCCCTGCGCTGCTCGGCACCTTCGTCACGCTCGGCGTCCTCTTCACGACGTCGAGGGAGGAGTTCGTCCAGAACTTCAACTCGTTCATGGTCGAGCGGGCGGACGGGCAGACGTACGAAGGAATCATGAGCGCGGCGCAAGGCGCGGGCTTCTCCGCGGGCGACGCCACGTTCGTCGGGGCGCTGCTTGCGATCCCGCTCGGCTACTGGATCTACATCGGGTTCACGTACTCCGCGTACATCGGCGGCGAGGTGAAGCAGGCCTCGCGGACGCAGCCGCGGATGATGCTCCTGACGCTCGGGTTCGCTTACGTCGTCTACATGCTCGCCTTCTGGCGCTACTACGACGTGGTCGGCAAGGACTTCACGAACTCGGTCGTCTACCTGAACGGGAACACGGACGACGGCTCGGGGATCCCGGTCTCACCCGTGCTGAACTTCTTCGCCGGCATCATGACCGACAGCACCTTCCTGAACGTCCTGATCGGGCTCAGCTTCATCCTCTGGCATGCGCTCCTCCTGCTCGTGATCGGGATGATCTGCACGCGCAACCTGTTCGCCTGGTCGTTCGACGGGGTCGCGCCCAAGCAGCTCGCGACAGTGGGCGAGCGGACCCACGCACCATGGGTCTCCGCGATCGTGATCACCGCCGTGTCAGCGGTGCTCCTCGCCCTCTACGTCTTCACGAGCTTCTTCACGATCGTGGTCAACTACATCGTCATCTTCTCGGTCGCGTTCTGGCTCGCGAGCTTCGCGGCGATCCTGCTTCCGTACAGGCGTCCCGAGCTCTTCAACCAGGCGCCGGAGGCCGTGCGTCGCCGCATCGCCGGCGTCCCGATGATCACGTTGCTCGGGCTCGGGAACCTGATTCTCTTCACGCTCATCCTGATCGCGTCCTTCAAGACGCCTGCGTTCAGCGGCCCGACCGGAAACAGGGCGATCGCGTTCGTCGTCGGGATCTACGTGGTCGGCGCCATCTGGTACTTCGTCGCGAGCGCGATCCAGAAGCGGCGGGGCGTCGACTTGAACCTTCTCTACAAGGAGATTCCGCCCGAGTAGCGTGAAGCTGTTCTACGCCACCGACGTCCACGGCTCCGACCGCTGCTTTGCGAAGTTCGTGAATGCGGCCGCGTTCTACGGGGCTGACGCGATCCTGCTCGGCGGGGACATCACCGGCAAGGCGATCGTCCCGCTGGTCGAGGACGGCCCCGGTCGGTGGCACGGCGTCTTCCTCGGCGAAGAGGTCAGGGTCGAGGGCGTGGCGGCGATGGAGGAGCTCGAGCAGAAGATCGCCGGCACCGGGTACTACGCCCACAGGTGCACCGCGGAGGAGGAGCGGGAGCTCGCGGCGAGCGCCGAGGCGCGGAACGAGCTCGTTGTGCGGTTGATCGTGGAACGGGTCAAGCGCTGGGTCGAGCTGGCGGAGGAGCGGCTCGTCCCGCTCGGGATCCCGTGCCTCGTGAACGCGGGCAACGACGATCCACGGGAGATCGACGCGGTCATCGACTCGAGCAGTCACGTGCAGTTCCTGGAGGGGCGGGTGGTCGAGCTGCCGGACGGCACCGAGCTTGCGAGCTGCGGCTACGCGAATCGGACGCCCTGGAACTGCCCGCGCGACGTCGAGGAGTCGGAGCTCTCGGAGCGGCTCGAGGACGTCGCGTCGCAGGTCCGCGATCCCGAGCGGGCCATCTTCAACTTCCACTGCCCGCCCTACGACACCGGTATCGACGCCGGCCCGAAGCTCTCAGCCGACCTGCGCCTGCGCTCCGGGGGCGGTGGGGTCGACATGCACCCGGTCGGGAGCACGGCCTGCCGATCCGTGATCGAGCGCCACCGGCCCATGCTCGGCCTTCACGGCCACCTGCACGAGTCCAGAGGCACCTACAAGCTCGGCCTGACGCTCGGCCTGAATCCGGGCAGCGAGTACAACGAGGGCGTGCTCCGGGGCGCCCTCGTCGAGATCAAGAAGGGCAAGCTGAAGAGCCACCAGTTCACGGCAGGCTGATGGCGGCGGCGAGGCCGAGGGCACGTGACGCCGGTGTCGTGATCGGAACGCTGCCGCCCGGCGAGGCGAACGCGATCACGGACGTGCCCGGCGTTCAGGTCGGTCACACCACCCTCATCGAAGGCGAGGCGGTTCGCACCGGCGTTACCGTGATCCTCCCGAACGAGCGGAACGCCTGGGAGGAGCCGCTCTTTGCCGGCCCGCATCGACTGAACGGGAACGGCGAGCTCACCGGGCTCGAATGGATTCGGGACTCGGGCCTCTTGACGTCGCCCATCGCGCTCACCAACACCCATTCGGTCGGCGTGGTTCGCGACGCGCTGATCGCCGCTGAGGTCGCGCGGCGGCCTGGCGACACCGTGTTCTGGAGCCTCCCCGTGGTCGGTGAGACGTGGGACGGCGAGCTGAACGACATCAACGGCTTCCACGTCCGGCCCGAGCACGTCGCGGCCGCGCTCGACGCGGCGAGCGCCGGCCCGGTGTCTGAGGGAAATGTCGGCAGCGGCACGGGGATGATCTGCCACGGCTTCAAGGGCGGGATCGGAACGTCGTCGCGGGTCGTCGAGGCCGTGGGCGCGACGGTGGGCGTGCTCGTCCAGGCGAATCACGGCCGTCGCGAGCGGCTCAGGATCAACGGAGTGGCGGTCGGCGAGGCGATTCCGGCCTCGGAGGTGCCGGAGCCCGGGGTCAGCGGGGCCGGCTCGATCATCGCGATCGTCGCGACGGACGCCCCTCTCCTCCCGGTGCAATGCTCGCGTCTGGCGCAGCGCGTCGGGCTCGGGATCGCGCGGGTCGGTGGCGTCGGGGAGAACTCGAGCGGCGACATCTTCCTCGCCTTCACGACCGGGAACCGGGGCCTGCCGCCGAGCGAGGGAGCCGAGGGCGGTCCCCTGACCGTGCAGGTCGAGATGCTGTCGAACCGGTACATCACCCAACTCTTCGATGCGGTCGTCGAGGCCACCGAGGAGGCGATCGTGAACGCCCTCTTCGCGGCCGAGACGATGACGGGCAGGGGCGGGACGACGGTGTACGCGCTCCCGATCGAGCGCACGGTCGAGCTGCTCGAGCGCTAGCCTCGCCGTCGTGATCGTGCCCCAGCCCACTCTGCCCGCCTGGTGGCTCGACGAGGCGCTCGCAGCCGAGGGCGATGCGCCCGAGGCCTCGTCCCTCGCGACCGATCTGGACGTGGACGTCGCCATCGTCGGCGGCGGCTACACCGGCTTGTGGACCGCGCTGGCGCTCAGCGAGCGCGATGCCCGAATCCGCGTCGCTGTGCTCGAGGCCGAGATCGTCGGGTGGGGGCCGAGTAGCCGAAATGGCGGGTTCGTCGGCGGGTACTACGGTGGCCTCGGCGAGCTCCGCCGGCTCTTCGGCACCCAGGGGGCACTGGCGGTCGCCCGGGCCGGGGCGAGGATCGTGCCGGC
>JBPCPR010000193.1:0-9983 GCA_050998925.1 Gaiellaceae bacterium | reverse complement strand
CCTACACGCCGTATCAGCCGGAGATGAGTCAGGGCGTCCTGCAGGGCATCTTCGAGTACCAGACGGTGATCTGCGAGCTGACTGGCATGGACGTCTCGAACGCCTCCGGCTACGACGGGACCACCGTTGCCGCCGACGCCTGCTACGTCGCGAAGCACGTCACCGGGCGAACGAAGGTCGTGCTCGCCGAGACGCTGAACCCGCAGACCCGGCAGGTCGTCAAGACCTATGCGCCGGGCTTCGGGCTCGAGGTGGTCGAGGTGCCGCACCGCGACGGCGTCACGGACCCGGACGAGCTCCGCCAGGCCGCGGCGGATGCCGCCTGTGTCATCTTCCAGCAGCCCAACTTCTTCGGCTGCCTGGAGCCGGCTCCCGAGCTGGCCGCGGCGGCGAACGACGCGGAGGCGCTGGCGGTCGCCCACGTCGACCCGCTCTCCCTCGGCGTGCTGGAGGCGCCGGGGGCTTACGGATGCGCGATCGCGATCGGCGAGGGCCAGGGTGCCGGGAACTACCTCTCCTACGGTGGCCCGCACTACGGCTTCCTCGCGGCCAGGCAGGACTTCATCCGGCGAATGCCGGGCCGGATCATCGGCGAAACGACCGATCTCGACGGCGAGCGCGGTTTCGTCCTGACCTTGCAGACGCGCGAGCAGCACATCCGCCGCGAGAAGGCGACCCACAACATGACTACGAACCAGACGCTCCTCGCCCTGGCAGGGCTCATCTATCTGAGTTGGCTGGGCCCTCAGGGGCTCAGGGAGGTGGGCGAGACCTGCATGGGGCTCGGGGCCTACGCGAAGGAGCAGCTCGGGCTCCAGCCGGTGTTTCCCGAACAGACAACGTTCAAGGAGTTTGCCATCCGCGTCGGACAGAACGGGCCGGACGTCATCCGCGCTGCCCGCGAACGCGGCGTTCACCCGGGGTACGCGCTCGGCCGCGACTACGAAGGGCTGGACGACGCGCTGCTCGTCTGTGTGACCGAGAAGCGCAGCCCGGCGGACATCGACCGCCTGGCCGCCGTCCTCGAGGAGGTCGCGGCGGCGTGAAGCTGATCTTCGAGAAGTCGCAACCGGGGCGGCGCGCCTCGAGCATTCCGGCCTACGACCTGCCGAAGGCCGACGTCCCGGAAGCGCTCCGGCGCGAGCGGGCTCCGCGCTTGCCCGAGCTCTCCGAGCCCGAGGTCGTCAGGCACTTCACGGCGCTGGCCGATCGGACCTTCGGCGTCGACACGGGTTTCTACCCGCTCGGCTCGTGCACGATGAAGCACAACCCACGGGTCAACGAGCGCGTCGTCATGCTGCCGGGGTTCCGCGACCTGCACCCACACCAGGAGGAGGAGGGGTCGCAGGGCACGCTCGAGCTGATGTGGCGCCTGCAGGAGATCCTCGCCGAGGTCGCCGGGCTCGACGCGGTCTCGCTCCAGCCCGCAGCCGGCTCACAGGGGGAGCTCACTGGGCTCATGCTCATGCGCGCCTACTTCGCGGATCGAGGCGAGGGCGAGCAGCGGACGACCGTGATCACCGCGGACACCGCCCACGGCACGAATCCGGCGAGCGTGACCATGTCCGGCTACCAGCTCAAGAAGGTCGAGACGGACGAGCGCGGGAACCTCGACCTCGACGACCTGCGGGCGAAGGTCGACGAGTCGACCGCGGGGCTCATGCTCACGAACCCCTCGACCCTTGGACTCTTCGACGAGCACATCGAGGAGGTCGCGGAGATCTTCCACGACGCGGGAGCGCTCCTCTACTACGACGGCGCGAACCTGAACGCGGTCTGCGGCATCTCACGCCCCGGCGACATGGGCTTCGACATCATCCACTACAACCTCCACAAGACCTTCTCGCAGCCGCACGGCGGTGGCGGGCCCGGTGGCGGGCCGGTCGCGGTGCGGGACACCCTCGAGCTCTTCCTGCCCGTGCCGGCGGTCGTCCGGGAGGGCGATGTGCTCCGGCTCGACTACGACCGGCCGAAGTCGATCGGCAAAGTACGCGGCTTCTGCGGGCCTTTCGGCGTCTTCGTGCGCTCCTACGCGTTCATCCGCGCATACGGGCCGGGGCTTCGGGCCATGTCCGAGGTCGCTGTCCTGAATGCGAACTACATGCTGGCGCGCCTCCGCGACGTCTACGAGCTGCCCTTCGACCGCCTCTGCATGCACGAGTTCGTGCTCTCCGGGCGGCAGCTGAAGCGGGAGCACGGCGTCAGCGCTCTTGACGTCGCCAAGCGGCTCATGGACTACGGGTTCCACCCGCCGACGATCTACTTCCCGCTGATCGTGCCCGAGGCTCTCATGATCGAGCCGACGGAGACGGAGCCGAAGGAGACTCTGGACGCATTCGTCGAGGCCATGCGGTCGATCGCCCGGGAGGCCGCCAAGGACCCGGCACTCGTGAAAGACTCGCCCCACAGCCGGCCGGTTCGCCGGCTTGACGAAGTCAAGGCCGCGAAGCGCGCGATCGTCAAGTTCGGGTTCGAGGAGCATCCCGACCTCTCCGGCCGTCCGGCCGAGGGCGAGGCTCTCGAGGCACAGAAGGGAGCCTGACGGACGCGGCGTGATCCGCCTCTACCGGATCCCGTTCTCCACGAACGTGGAGCGCGTCGCGCTCGCGCTCGCCCACAAGGGGCTCGAGGCCGAGCCGGTCGACGTCGACCCGTCCGACCGGAGCCCGATCGTCGCCGCCAGCGGTCAGAGCCTCGTGCCGGTGCTCGAGAACGAGGGCCGTGTGGTCTCGGACTCGACGCACATCCTCGAGTACCTGGAGGAGCGCTATCCCGAGCCGCCCCTGTACCCGAGGGATCCTGCCCGTCGTGCCGAGTGCGTGGTCTTCGTTGATTGGTTCAACCGCGTCTGGAAGGCGCCGCCGAACGCGATTACGGACGCCCTGGCCGGGCTCAACCCCGACCGGACGCGAATCGCCGAGCTCGGAGCCGAGATGGCCGCCTCGCTTGATGTCTTTGAGGGCCTGCTGACCGGCCGTGAGTTCCTTCTGGGCGAGTTCTCGGCCGCCGACTGCGCTGCGTTCCCGTTCCTGAAGTACGCGCTCCTGCACGATCCCGAGGACGAAGAGCCCTTCCACCGCGTCCTGATCGAGAACCTCCCCCTCGGCGTTACGCACCCGCAGATCGGAGCGTGGATCCGCCGGATGGACGACCGCCCGCGCGTGCCCGCCTCTTAGCCCAGGGCTTTCCGCCACACCCGGGGAACCGGGCCGGAGAGGTCGATCGACCGGGCGCCGAGAAAGGTCGCTAGCTCCTCGAGGGCCGTCGACACCGCCGCGCCTCGCGCCGGCCCCTGCCCGGGCTCGGCGTGGACGGCGTTCACGACCAGGCGCTCTCTCCGGCGGTCGTAGGCCGGGTCGACGCGGCCGATCAGCGTGTCTCCGTGGAGGATCGGGAGCACGTAGTAGCCGAACTCCCGCTTCGCCTTGGGCACGTAGATCTCGATGCGGAAGCGGAAGCCGAAGAGCTGCTCCGTGCGGGCCCGGTCGGCGATCAGGTTGTCGAAGGGGGAGAGCAGGGTCGTGCGAGGCTCCCAGGTGCCACCCCACAGCACCTCGACGAGCGGGAGGTCGTCCGCATGCACGTACCACTTCCCGGGCCAGGGCTCTCGCTCGTCCCCGGCGATCTCGGCCTCGAGGATGCGGCCGTCGCGTACCAGCGCGCGGAGGGCGGTCCCCAGCCCGGGATAGCGGCCCCGCACGAAGTGCTCCGCGATCTGGCTCTGGGTCGCCACGCCCAGCCCTCGCAGCGACCGCTCGGCGGCCCGGGAAACGGCCTCGTGAACCGAGAGGCGTGGCCGTGCGGCCCGCTGTTCCGGGAGCCAGCGCTCGGCGAGATCCCAGACCCGCGACTGGCCTTCCCGCCCGACGACGGCGACGAAGCCGCGCATCCAGAGGTAGTCGAGCATGCGAGTGACCTCCATGCCCTCCGTCCATCCGGTCGAGCTCCACGGGACGGCTGCCCGGCCCGAGAAGTCACGCGCCCGAAGCGGACCGCGCTTCTTGAGCTCGGCGAGCATCTGGCGGCGGAGGGTGGCGTTGGCCGCGACCCAGGCGCGGACCTTCTGATGCCACACGCGGTTTCCCTTCGGGTAGCCGCGCATCAGGGTCGCCTCGTGGATCGGATAGTCCGACGTCGGGACGATGGAGGCGGCGTGCGCCCAGTACTCGAAGAGCTTCCGCCGGCTCCAGAGGAGCGAGTCGACGACATCCGGATCGTGGTTTCCGAGACGGCTTCTGAGGACGAGGCGGTGAGTCCGCGCGACGACGCTCAGCGGATCGAGCTGCAGGCACCCGAGGTCCCGGACGAGGTCGAGCACGCCGGCCTCGTCGGCCGCCGGCCGGGCCCCTGCGAGGTGCTGGCGCGTCACGGCCAGGCGTCGCGCCTCGGTCTGCGTCAGGCGAAGGCTCAGGCGCTGACGATGAAGACAGGGGTCCCAGTGTCGACGCTCGTGAAGAGCGCCTCCGCGTCGGGGATCTTCATCCGGATGCAGCCGTGCGAGGCCGAGTAGCCGATCGAGGCGGCATCGGGCGTCCCGTGGATCCCGACGCTGGGTGAGTTCAGGCCCATCCAGCGGGTGCCGAGCGGGTTGCCGGGGCCGGGCGGAATCGGCTTCGCGTCCTTGGCCCAGTCGCTCTCCGGCGGCAGCCACCAGGGATCTCGCTGCATGCTCACGATCTCGAAGGTGCCGAGCGGCGTTGGATACTTCGCCAGCCCGGTTGCCACGCCGAAGGTACGCACGAGCGAGGGCCCGTCGTAGAGCGAGAGCTGTCTCGAGCCCCGGCGGATGACCACGATCGGCCCGTAGTCCGCGCTCGTTAGCTTCGGCTGGATCGGTGCGAGCGGCAGGGCGATCTGCGCGCCTCTCCACGTCGACTGCAGCGCCTGCACGATCTGGCGAACGAGAGTCTTCCTGACCACCTGCCGCCCGGGCTTCGCCTCCGTGAAGGACGGAGCCAGGTTGGAGAGGCCGATCAGTGTCGCGTCGACCGCCGGAAGGTGGTACTTCCCGGCGAGCCGGGCAACGAAGCGGCCGACGGCCTCGCGGTCGACGTCGACCCGAAGCTGGAGCTTCTGTCCGCGCTTCGCGTGGACGGCGCGCACGATCGCGTCCTGGATCGTTGCGTTTGCGCCGAGCGAGGCCGGCGAGGCATGCCAGACCTTGCCCTTGTGGAAGACCCGGATCGGCTCGTCGAAGCGAGCTTCGACCTTGGCGCGAGCGGGCTCGAAGGTCAGCCCTCCAACCGGGACTCCTCCCACCGTGACGCCACGCGGGATCTCGGGCAGCGGCACGCCCGCCGCTGGCACGGCGGCGCCGAAGGCGCTGGCTGCGAGAATGGTGACGAGAATCCGGTGGATCACACCGGCATGGTAGGCAGAACTTTGCCGCTTTGAAGTGGGGGAAACCGTAAGCGCTTCGAAGCCGGGTCAGACCTCGCGGTAACGAGCGCGCGCGAGGCAATAGACGCCGTAGGCGAGAAGCCCCGCTGCGACAAGGCCGAGCCAGGCGTCGCCGTACGACTGCGATGCAAGCTCCTGCAGGGCGCCGTCGAGCCCGATTGCCTCGTCCGGGTCGTACTCGAGCGCAGCCTTGACGAGGAAAACCCCGATGAGGCCGAAGACGATGCCCCGTGCGACGTGACCGACCAGACCGGTTCGCCGGATCCAGCGGCGTCCGGTGTCGTTCATCTCCTCGGTCTTCATGTCCTTCAGGAAGCGGCAGGAGAGGCCCTTGTAGACGTTCCAGAGGCCGTAGCACAGGACTCCGAGGCCGACTGCGGCTACGAGCGCGACGCCCCCTGGCCAGCCCAGCACCACTGCGGCCGCCTTGTCCTCCTTGCTGCCTCCGCCGGAGCCGCCGGCATCGAGGACGATCGAAACGGCAGTCCAGCAGAGGCTTGCGTAGACGAGCCCGCGGGCGGCGTACACCAGGCGCTTGCCGGCCCCGACGTCCTCACCGTGCTCGACCTTCTCGCCGAGCGCCGCGACGACGAAGCGCCAGAGCGCATAGCCGGCGAGCCCGATCGCGAGCAGAACGAGCAGCCACTTCCCGAAACCTTCGCTCGCGAGCGTCCGCAGGGCTCCGCGCTGGTCGGTCGTCTCGCCACCGTGATCGAGGGCGAGCCTGATCGCCAGCACCGCGACAACGCCGTAGAGGAAGCCCTGCGCAACCATCCCGAAGCGGGCGAGCCACTCCACCCACGGCGCGCGAGCTGCCCGCTTGGCGCTCCGCCCGGCAGCCGCGGCGTCGAGAGTCGTGTCCCAGGCCATGCCTCGGCCTACCCGGTGCCCGAGGCCGTGAACCCCGAAGCTATGTCGGAACCGCTGCAAGCTGACCGCAAGCCGCGGCGATGTCTCGCCCGCGCGTGAGCCGCACGGTCGCGGGGAGGCGTGCGCGGTCGAGGACGTGCTTGAACGCCGCGATCACGTCCCGGCTCGAACCTTCGTACATCCCGGTCGGGTTGTACGGGATCAGGTTCACCTTGTAGACCTTCGGATCCAGGAGGGCGGCGAGCGCGGCGGCCTGCTCCACGCTGTCGTTGACCCCGGCGAGCATGACGTACTCGACGAACACCTTCCGGTTCGTGCGCCGGTGGTGCTCGGCGCAGAGCGTGAGGATCTCGGCGAGCGGATAGCGGTCGTTGACCGGCATGATCCGGCTTCGGAGCTCGTCGTCGGGCGCGTGCAGCGAGAGGGCCAGGCGAATCGGCTCCTCCACCTCCTCGACGAAGCGCCGAAGGCCCGGGACCCAGCCGACCGTTGAGATCGTCGTCCGCCGGTGAGTGATGCCGAGGTCCGGAAGCCGCCGCGCGGCGGCGAGCACGTGGTCGAGGTTCAGCACCGGCTCGCCCATGCCCATGAAGAACGCGTGGTCGACGCGCTCAACCCGGCGGAAGTGGAGCGCCTGGTCCAGGATCTCCGAGGCGGTGAGGTTCCGCCCGAAGCGCATCTGGCCCGTGGCGCAGAACGTGCAGGTGAGCGGACAGCCGGACTGGCTCGAGAGGCAGAGCGAACGGCGTCCGTCGCGGTAGCGCATGAGCACTGCCTCGATCGGGTGGTCGCCGCGGGTCCGGAAGAGTGCCTTCACCGTGCCGTCGCTGCTCCTCGCCTCGGACTCGAGCGCGAGCGTCGAGAAGGGCACGTTCTCCGCGAGGTCGGTCCGGAGGCCCGCCGGCAGGTTCGTCATCTCCGCGTAGCCTGCGGCCCCCCGCGCGGCCCACTCCCACACCTGGCCGGTGCGGTACGGCGGCTGCTCGCGCTCGGCGAGCGTCTCTTCGAGGAGAGGGAGATCCACGGTTTTCACAAGGTAGCGGGGGCTGGCCGCACTCCGAAACGCCTGCTAGCCGCGCTGGCAGGCAGGGCGGGACCGGCCAGCATGGAACTGCCAAGCGCGAGTCGACCGGGAGGAGGCAGCCATGAGCGCGATCGTCGCCGGAGCGGAGCCGTTCGATCCGACCATCGACGGTGCCCGCGCGTGGTTCTTTCTCCGCGGTCTCTCACGGCGCAGGGACGAGCAGGTGATCGGCGGCGTCGCCGGCGCACTCGCCCGGCGCTTCCGGGTCAACCCGCTGCCCGCTCGCGTCCTCCTGCTCCTCGTGACGCTGACCGGCTGGGCCTCGCGGTCTATCTGGCGCTCTGGTACCTCATGCCTCTCGGGGCGTGATCCTCCCCCCCGACGTGCGGGCGGGCCCGCTGCTCGCCCGCACTTTCTGCTCCCCTCTCTAAGGAGTGCCGATCCGGCGTGGAGGCCAGTACGTGACGACGATCGGGCCGATGAGCGCGTCGCGCGAGACAGAGCCCCAGGTGCGGGAGTCACAGGACAGATCGCGGTTGTCTCCCAGCATGAAGTAGTGACCGCTCGGCACCCGTTGCCACTTGCGAGTCGACCGGTCCCCGTGTGAGCCCCGAACGTACGGCTCGTCCAGCTTCCTGCCATTGACATAGACAGAGCCGCGGCGTGTCGAGACGACGTCGCCGGGCAGCCCGATCAGGCGCTTCACGAACACGCCGCCCTGGCCACAGAGCTTTTCGGCTCGCGCCGGGGTCTCGAAGACGACGATCTCCCCGCGGCGCGGCTCCCGGAAGCGGTAGATGAAACGGTTCGCGACCACCCGATCCGAGCGCGCGCCCATGCAGCCGAGTCCCGGACGCGCGCAGTGGAGGGTCGGCTCCATCGACGGAGACGGGATCCGGTACGGGTTGGCGACCTCTACCTTCACCAAGAGGACGGCGCCGACCGCGAGCGCGATCGTCGCGAGCCACTCGACCGTGGAGCGCCAGCCCTCCGGCAGGCGGCGCAGGAGCGGCTCGAGGGGACGGAACAACACCGGCGGCAGGTTAGATGACGGCGGTAGGCTGACCCGGATGGTCGACCTCCGGTCCGACACCCTCACGCAGCCGACTCCCGGCATGCGAAAGGCCATGGCCGAGGCTGTCGTCGGAGACGACCAGAAACGCGAGGACCCGACCGTGATCGCCCTCGAGGAGCGGGGCGCCGCGCTCCTCGGTCAAGAGGCGGCGGTCTATCTCCCGACCGCGACGATGGCCAACCAGATCGCCCTGCGACTCCACTCGGAGCCGGGAGACGAGGTGATCGCCGATGCGACCGCGCACGTCTTCCGGTACGAGCTCGGCGGGCCGGCCGTCCACTCCGGCCTCTCGATGCGCGCGATCGCCACGAGCGACGGGCGCTTCGCTGCGGCCGACATACGCGAGCTCGTCAGCCATCCGGACGACCTGCACTCGCCGCCGAGCCGGATCCTTTGTCTCGAGAACACCCACAACGGGGGCGGCGGGCGCGTCTGGCCGCTCGCACAGCTCCGGGAGGTGTGTGCAGAAGCCAGGGCGCACGGGCTCCGGACGCATCTGGACGGCGCCCGGCTCCTGAACGCGGTCGTGGCGAGCGGGGTGCAAGCGTCCGAGATCGGCCAGGAGTTCGACTCGGTGACGCTCTGTCTCTCGAAGGGTCTCGGCTGCCCGCTCGGCGCGCTGCTCGCGACCTCGGCGGAGCTCGAGCCGAAGGCACGGCGGCTGAAGCACCTGTTCGGCGGAGCCCTGCGCCAGGCCGGTGTGGTCGCCGCGACGGGCCTCTACGCCCTGGACCACCACGTAGAGCGCCTGGCCGACGACCACGCGAACGCCCAGAAGCTCGCCGCCGGGCTGGCGGAGGCAGGCCTTCCGGTCGACCTCGCCCAGGTCGAGACGAACTTCGTCCTCGTGGACGCGAAGCCGCTCGGGCTCACGGGTGAGGAGGTGCTGTCACGCCTCCGGGCCGAGGTGGTTCTCCTCTCCTTCGCGGTCGGAAAGGACGTCCTCCGCGCAGTCACACACCTGGACGTGTCCGGCGAAGATGTCGAGCGCGCGATCGAAGGCGCCGGCCGAGCACTCTCCGGAGAGCGCCGTTCGGTCGAGCTCGCGACGGACGCGCCGACTCCCTTCTGATGCCCGCGTCGACCGTGCCGGAGCCCCTCGTCCGCGAGCTTCGGACTCGCGTACTCCGAATCCAGAAAGAGCAGCGGCTCCCGAGCGTGACCGCCGCCGTCGCCCGGAACGGCGAGCTCCTCTGGAGCGAGGCGGTCGGCGTCGCGAACCAGGACGCCGGCGCGGCGGCGACCCCCGACACGCAGTACCGCGTCGGGTCGATCACGAAGACCTTCACCGCCGTTTCGGTCATGCAGCTCAGGGACGCCGGCGAGCTCGCGCTGGACGACACGCTCGGAGACCACATCGACGAGGCCGCACATCCGGGGCCGACCATCCGGCGGATCCTGTCCCACCACTCCGGGCTCCAGCGCGAGCCTGCCGGCGAACTCTGGGAGACCATGCAGCCTCCGACCGTCGACGAACTGCTCGACCGGCTCGCCGAGGCCGAGCAGGTGCTGCAGCCGGGGCGACACTTCCACTACTCGAACCTCGGCTTCGCGCTCCTCGGCGAGGTCGTCGCCCGCCGGAGCGGTCGGACGTACGTCGAGCACGTGCAGGAG
>JBPCPR010000142.1:0-4748 GCA_050998925.1 Gaiellaceae bacterium | reverse complement strand
CGAGGATCGTCCGGAGCTCTCCGATCCGCTCCTGTAGGTCGGCGTACTCGCCCTCGATCTCCTTCCGAGCGAGACCGGTCAGCCTTGCCAGCCGGAGGTCGAGGATCGCCTGCGCCTGGATCTCGCTGAGCTCGAAGCGCTCCATGAGGCCGGAACGCGCAGTGTCCGTGTCGGAGGCACCGCGGATGAGCGCGATCACCTCGTCGAGATTGTCGAGCGCCTTCAGGTACCCCTCGAGGATGTGCGCCCGCTCCGCCGCTTTTCGGAGCTCGAACTGCGAGCGGCGCGTGACGACCTCGCGCTGGAAGGTGAGGTAGTACCGGATCAGCTCGAGCAGGCTCAGCGTCTTCGGCACGCCGTCGACGAGAGCGACCGCGTTGTAGCCGAAGGACGTCTGCAGCGGCGTGTGCTTGAAGATCTGGTTGAGGGCGACCTGTGGCACCGCGTCTCGCTTCAGCTCCACGTAGATCCGCAGGCCGGTCTTGTCGCTGTGATCCTGCAGCGCGTCGTCGGTCATCGGGATCTCGGTGATCACCTTGGCTTCGACGAGGTCCGCGATCTTCTCGATCACGCCTCCCTCGCCGCCCTTCCGAACGCCGTAGGGGAGCTCGGTGATGATGATCGCCGTCTTGCCTCCGCGCAGCTCCTCGATATGCGCGCGGCCACGTACGACGATACGGCCACGGCCCGAGCGATAGGCGTCCCGGATCCCCGAGCGCCCGACGATGACCCCGCCGGTCGGAAAGTCCGGTCCCTTGATGTGCCGGCCCAGCCGCTCTACGTCGATCTCGGGGTCGTCGATCATCGCGAGGATCGCATCGACGACCTCGCCGAGATTGTGGGGCGGGATGTTGGTCGCCATCCCGACCGCGATCCCGGACGAGCCGTTCACCAGGAGGTTCGGGAACCGGGCCGGCAGGACCGACGGCTCGCGGCGCGACTCGTCGTAGTTCGGGACGAAGTCGATCGTGTCCGCGTCGATGTCGCGGAGCATCTCCGTCGCGATCCGCGAGAGCCGGCATGCCGTGTAGCGCATCGCGGCGGCCGAGTCACCGTCGACAGAGCCGAAGTAGCCCTGGCCGTCGACCAGGGGATAGCGCATGGAGAACGGCTGCGCGAGCCGGACGAGCGCGTCGTAGATCGCCTGGTCGCCGTGGGGATGGTAGGAGCCCATGACGTCCCCTACGACGCGGGCACACTTCCGCGTCGGCCGGTTGGGCTGGAGACCGCCCTCGTGCATGCTGTAGAGCACGCGGCGGTGCACCGGCTTCAGGCCGTCCCGCGCGTCCGGTAGTGCCCGGCTCACGATGACGCTCATCGCGTAGTCGAGGAAGCTCGCGCGAACCTCCTGATCGAGCTCCCGCGGCTCGATCCTGCCTCCGAGCGGTGGCGTCACCTCAGACATCCAGGAACCTCACGTCGAGCGCGTTCGCCTCGATGAACTCACGCCGCGGCTCGACCTCGTCGCCCATGAGCCGCGAGAACCAGAGATCGGCGGCCGAGTCGTCCTCCACGTCGGCGCGGATGAGCAGGCGTCGGCTTGGGTCCATC
This sequence comes from Gaiellaceae bacterium, assembly GCA_050998925.1. Lineage (GTDB taxonomy): Bacteria > Actinomycetota > Thermoleophilia > Gaiellales > Gaiellaceae > DASQGA01. Next base: position 3,197 of record JBPCPR010000142.1, on the reverse strand, counting down.
GTCGTCTGCCAGAGCTCGTCTGCATTCATCTCTCCAAGGCCCTTGAACCGCGTGATCTGCATCCCGTGCTTGGCCAGGTCGAGCGCGCGCGCCCGAAGCGCCTCGAACGTCTCGGCGCGCTCCACCTTCTTGCCGAGCTGGAGGACGAAGGGCGGGCGGCCTCCGACGACGTCTCCGAGCCGGGCGTATGCCTTGCGGACATTGGCGTAGATGGGCGAGGCCAGAAGTTCCTCCGACACATCGATCGTCGCCGCAGTGCCCGTCGAGCTCTCGACGACCCGCACCCGGAGACCGGAGTCGAGGAGGCTCGGATCGAAGGCGTAGCCGTTGGGGGCGATGTCCGCGATCAACTCTGCGGCCGAAGCGGCGGAGGCGGCTTCGCTCTCGACCAGGCGGTGCGCGATCACGAAATCGACTGCAGGGATCCCGAAATCGGAGCGGAGGCGAGCCGACCAGCCTTCGAACTCGGTCAGCGCGTGCTGGAAGCGGGCGTAGCGCGTCTCGGTCAACTTGATCGGCTCGCCGTCGCGGGCCTGGATCTCGAGTTCCGAGAACTTGCCGCGCACCAGAAGATCCTCGAGCTGGGAGTCCTTCTCGAGGTACGTGGCCTGGTTTCCCACCCGCACGAGGTAGAGCGGAGGCACCGCGATGTAGATGTGGCCGCGGTCGAAGAGCTCTGGCATGTGCCGGTAGAGGAAGGTGAGGACGAGCGTCCTGATGTGGGCGCCGTCCACGTCGGCGTCCGTCATCACGATGATCTTGTGGTAGCGGAGCTTCGCGATGTCGAACTCCTCGCCGATGCTCGTCCCGATCACCTGGACGAGCGACTGGATCTCGGTGTTCGAGAGCACCTTGTGGATCCGGTTCTTCTCGGAGTTGATGATCTTCCCGCGGAGGGGCAGGATCGCCTGGTTCGACTTGTCCCGCGCCTGCTTCGCGGAGCCGCCCGCCGAGTCGCCCTCGACGATGAAGAGCTCGGTCAGCTCGGGGTTCCGGATCTGGCAGTCCGCAAACTTCTTCGCCATGCCGCCCCCGAAGGCGCCCTTCCGCCGGGTCAGGTCGCGAGCTTTCCGCGCCGCCTGCCTGGCTCGGGAGGCCGAAATCGCCTTCTGGATGATCTGCTTGGCATCGGTGGGATTCTCCTCGAGGAACTCGGCCAGCTTCTGGTTCACGGTCTGCTCGACCATGCCGCGGACCCACGGGTTCCCGAGCTTCGTCTTCGTCTGGCCCTCGAACTGCGGCTCCTGCAGCTTCATCGAGATGACCGCCGCGAGGCCTTCGCGCACGTCCTCGCCCTCGAGGTTCTCGTCTTTCTCCTTCAGGAAGCTCTTCTCGCGCGCGTACTTGTTGAGTGTCCGGGTCAGAGCGGCGTTGAAGCCCGAGAGGTGCGACCCGCCCTCGTGGGTGTTGATGTTGTTGGCGAACGAGAACACGGACTCGACGTACTTGGTGTTCCACTGCATCGCCACTTCCACGTGGCCGCGGTCGTTCTCGCCCGAGAAGTAGACGACGTGCTTGTGCACCGGGTCCTTGGCCTCGTTGATGTGCTGCACGAAGTCGCGGATGCCACCCTCGTAATGGAACTCGATCGTCGCACCGTCGGCCCGCTCGTCGGTGAAGACGATGCGGAAGCCTCGGGTCAGAAACGCCGTCTCGCGGAGCCGCTGCTCGAGCGTATCCTCGGACCACTCGATCTCCTCGAAGATGTCCGGGTCCGGCATGAACGAGATCGAGGTGCCGGAATCGGTCGCCTTGCCGATGACCTGCATCTCCGTGGTCGGCGCGCCGCGTGCAAACTCCTGCCGGTAGACCTTCCCGTCTCGCCTGACCTCGGCGACGAGCCACTCCGAGAGCGCGTTCACAACCGAGATGCCGACGCCGTGCAGGCCGCCGGAGACCTTGTATCCGTCGCCGCCGAACTTCCCACCCGCGTGCAGCTTGGTGAGGACGACCGTGAGCGCCGGGAGACCCTGCTCGGGCATCACGTCGACGGGGATGCCCGAGCCCCAATCCCGGACGGTGACCGAGTTGTCCGGATGGATGTTCACGTCGACCCGCTCGTTACGGCCGGCGAGGGCTTCGTCGACCGAGTTGTCGACGGCCTCGTAGATCAAATGGTGAAGCCCTCGCGGCCCCGTCGACCCGATGTACATGCCCGGACGCAGGCGCACCGGCTCGAGGCCTTCGAGCACGGTGATGTCCTTCGCGGAGTACGTCGTCTCAGTCAGAAAAAAGTCCTGCTAAAAAGGGGTTTACGAACCTCTCGAAGTCTACCAGAAACATCGGTTGGCAGCCCGGGCGGCCAGGCTCGCCGCAGCAGCTGTCGCAACGGCCCCCCGCAGGCTCTCGTCCTCGATTCCGGCCGCCATCTTGCGCCCTTCTTCCACGAGTTCGGGTGGCACTTTCAGCACGGTTCGCGCGCCTTCCTTCACAGGTTCCGCGGCGGCTTCCGGTATCGGCCCAGGCGCGAACCTGAACGTCGTCGGGGCGATCTGGCCTAGGGCCTCGGCAAGGCTCTCGGCGATCTGCTCCCGAAGCTGTGTCAGCTCGAAGGCCCATGCGCTCGAGCTCGTGTTGACGTGCAGGGTTCCGTCACGGGCGATGCGGGCGGGCCAGGCGTTCGCAGCGATACCGTCTCCCACCGCTGCTGGCCAGGCAGCCACGACGTCCGCCATCGAGCCGGTCGGGCCGAACCTCGCCAGCTCGCCACGCACGGCCTCCCCGAGCCGCTCCGGCAGCCAGGTCATGCCGCGCGAGCCACCCCCGGCGTCACCTCGACGACGAGCGCAGCGTCAGTGCCGGCCGGGAGCGCGTCGGTGGACGTCGTCGTGACGACGGTCTGCCCACCGTGCGGAAGCGCGGCGAGAAGAGCTTGGCGGCGTTGACCGTCGAGCTCGGAGAGTACGTCGTCGAGCAGAAGAAGCGGCGGCTCCCCCCGGCTCTCGGACGAGAGGCCGGCCTCGGCGAGCACGAGAGCGAGGACAGCAGCCCGCTGCTCACCCTGGGAGCCGAAGCTCCGGAGCTCGCGTCCCGCGGCGGCGATACCGACGTCGCGGAGATGCGGTCCGGCGCCGGTGAGGCCCCGCTCGACGTCCCGCTCGAGCCGCTCGGCCAGGTATGTTCGGGTCAGGGGTCGAGGGTCGTAGGCAAACGTGAGCTCATCGAGCCCGAGGAGGTCTCCGGCGACCGCCAAGCCC
>JBPCPR010000009.1:0-4647 GCA_050998925.1 Gaiellaceae bacterium | reverse complement strand
CGAGCCGGGCGACAGCGATCTCGGTCGTCGAATTGCCGACGTCGACGCCGGCGACGAGCACGTTCCGCTAGGCGGTGACGAGCGCGGACTGACGCTCGGTCGTCGCGGCCGCGAGCGCGTCCACGAGCAGCCGCTCGACCGCGTTTCGCCAGGCGACCTCGTCCAGGACGCGGACGACCCCGCGCCGGCGCAGGAAGCGCCGCTTTCCGAGCGCGTCGAGCGCGCGGATCGCGTCCATCACGAGGCGGAAGTCCTCGGCGGGCACGAACTCCCGGATCCCGGGTTTGGCCGTGTCGGCCGGCGCGAAGGTGCCCTCGGCGACACCCTGCCAGTACGCGTGCTGGAAGACGCAGCCGGAGACGCCGCCGTTCGGTTTCACCCAGCAGCCGACGGTCAGCCCGCGGCCGGACTCGTGGATTCCCCGCAGTGCAAGTTGAAGGAGCTTACGCCCGGCGTCGCGTGCTGCGAGCGTCTCGAGCTCGGAACGCGCTGTCCGTTCCTCACGGGTCATGCGGCACCTCCTCGGGCGAATTCTTGCGGCGAATGCTACGTGATCAGCCCGCGCCGGACGTAGGTCGTCCGGGCCTCGCGCACCAGGGCCGCGCAGCGCTCGGCTCCGCGCTCCGCAAGCGTTTCGGCGAGGGAGTCGAGCTCCTCGGCCGAAGACCGTCCAGGACGCAGCATGTCGTAGAAGCGGAGGAGCTCGTCGTCGTCGAACGCGGCGAGCTCGGCACCGCGGTGCAGGTTCTCTGCAAGCTGTGGATTGCCGCCTTCCTCCGCGAACCCGGCCTGGAGGCGTAGCGTTTCGGGGGCGGCGGCCACATCTCCGGGATCGAGCTCGCCGGAGACCACGGCCTCGGGGGTGATTTCGGAGACGGCCCGCCCCGTTGCCGTGCGGATCTCCTCGCGGCCGGCGCCAGACAGCGGATAGCTCAGCGCAGCTCTCACTCTGGCCATGTCGCCTCCAGTTCCACCGGCCCGGTCGGCCGCGCCAACTGTCGTTCGATCGCGACGAGCTGGACGACGCGCGCGTGATACCGCGGCCCGATCGGCTCGCTCGACTCCGGAAGGAGAAGCGGCTCCGGTGCGAGCCCCTTTGCGTACCGTGCCGCATTCCTCCCGAGCGCGCGATACAGGTTGGCCGTGACGCGCGGCGCGATCGAGAAGAGCTCGAGGTTGGCAAGTGGCGGGAGGTCGGCCTGGTGGATGAGGGCCGTTCCCTTCGCCTGGAGGCCGACCGAGACGCCGGACCCGGACAGCCGCGACGCGGCCGACCCGATGTAGCCGAGGTCGATCGAGCGCAGCACGCGGACGATGCGCGCGTCGAGACCTTCCTCCTCGATCCCCGCGAGGACCTGCCGGAGCATCTCGGCGACTGTCAGCCCGTTCAGCCCCGACCAGATCTCCTCTCCGAACGCGGGCGAGACCCCCACCACGACCTCGTCCGGCCGCTCGCCAGGCTGGGCGGGCCCGAGCTCGGCAAGCGTAATGCACCCTTCGGACCGCGCCTGCTCGGCCGCGAGATCCGATGCTGACCACACCTGCCGCACCCGCGCGACCTCGCTCCGGCGCTCCGGCGACATGCGGTAGCCGGTCCCAGGCCCCGCGTAGTCGTTCGGGTCGGTGAGGGAGGAGAGGACGTTCAGGTCTTCGTCCAGGATCGCGGACGTCTGAAGGAGGTCGCAGAGCAGCCGCTGGCGGGTCATCTCGAGCACCCGTTCCGCCTCGGCCTCGTAGCCGCCCTCTGCGAGCGCTCGGGCGGCGTCGAGCGCCGTCAGGTGTCCGTCCATGATCCGCTCCGACGCGATGCCCGGGAGATCGGGCGCGAGCGCCGGCACATCGAGACTCCCGTGTGCCTGGACCGACGCGTCGACGTCCTCGTCCTCGAACTCGGCCAGGCCGAGCCCCTCGAAGACCGCTCGGCAGGCTTCGGCAGCCCGGCGCCGCACCGGCAGGAGCTCCGAGTCCTCGCGCCAGCGAAGGCCTCCTTCGAAGCCCCAGTCGCGCTGGACGACGAAGTAGTCGTCCAGATCCTCCGCGTTCATGTTCGAGGGGCCGAAGGCGTTGTCGTACGCGGGGATCGAGCCGAAACCCGAGAAGAGGAAGTCGGTGCCCGCCAGGAGCAAGGGAAAGGTATGAGCTGTGCGCCGGATGTCCGAGGCGGACATGAGCGTGTCGTTGCCGGTGCACGACTCGAGGTCGTAAAGCATCACGCACAGGTTCTCGGCGATCACCTCGCGCATCCCATCGGGCACGGAGGCCGTCACGTTGATGCCGTCGATCCCTCCGTTCTGTACGCCCTGGGCGCCGGCGGCGCGCGTGACGGCGATGCATCGTGCCTCGAGATAGAGCATCGACTTGCCCTCGCTCGCGCCCATCAGCACCTCTGCCCCGGAGCCGGAGGTGAAACGCATCTTGAGCCCGCGAGAGGCGTAGCAGGAGGCGAGGAAGGCCTTCGACCAGGGCGTGTCGTCGCCGTCGATGAAGACCTGCTCGGTCCCATAAACGGAGACCGTCTCCGCATACGTGGTGAGGCCGCGCATGCCGAGCTCGAGCTCGGTGCGCTCCTCGACAGCGCATTGCGTCAGCGCCCCGGCGGCGCCCACCTGGCCGCCGATCAGGAGTGCGAGCGCGTTCGAGGGTGCGTCTCGGAGGACGGGAACTGTCGTCTCGAGCTCCCGGAAGCCGAGCGCCACCGCAGCGGCAGCGTCGGCGGCGATCAGGAGCGGGTGGTCGACCCGGTTCGTGACATGCGCCTGGATCGACGGGGTCTTACGGACGCGCATCTTCTGCATCGCCTGGAGGATCTCGACCGGCGTCAGGAGCGAAAGCGTGGCAGCGATCTTCGCGGGAGTCATCCCGGCTGCCAGTCGCGTCACCTCGGCACGCGGAACGGCCGGGTCGACGACCAGGCGCGCAAAATCGACTGCGTCGAGAGCCATCGCCTCCTCGGCGACCGCCAGGTCGATGCCGCGGCGCGCGATGAACTCGTCCAGGAGGTCGAACTCGTCCTCGGGCGTCCCATCGAGCTCGACCACACGCCCGCCCTCGATCCGTAGCCCCGGCTCGGGGTCGAAGGGGCTCGAGAATGCGATGAGGCCGAGCGTCGGGTCCTCGGGCACGAGGTTGTCGCGGCTGATCGGCCGGGTGGCGTAGAAGGACGACCGGGCGGAGGTTTCGTCCTCGACGCGCATGGGAGAAGGCTAGAGCCTCGACCCCTCGTTGGCTAGCAGATCTTGCGGAGGAAGGTTTCGGGCCTCCGAGACACCGCCGCTCGCGCCAGCGGTCGGCTCTCTTCTACTTGTCGGAGTCCTTGGTTCTTCGGGCGAGGCTCCGGTCCAGCTTGATCCAGGACCGCCCCGGACAGCAGTTCTTGCCCGCGAGCGTGACGTAGCGGTCGAGGAACTTGACCGTCGAGCGCAGGAAGCCCATCTCCGGGTCAGGGTACAGCGGGGAGCGGCATGGACGCACTGTGCGCAGGATCGTGGAGCGCCGTAGCATCCGCGCCTAGTGCTGACGACCCGGTTCACGACGCTCCTCGGGTGCTCGCACCCGCTCCAGCTCGCGCCCATGGGATGGATCGGAACGCCGCAGCTCGCCGCCGCGGTCACGAACGCGGGCGGTCTTGGCATGCTTCCGGGCGGGGAGGCTCGTGCGACGCTCCTCGACGAGGTCAGTGCCGCAACGCAGGGCCCTGTCGGCGTCAACTTCCTGCTGCCGTTCCTCGACCTGGACGCAGTCGATGCCGCCGCAGCGAGCGTGCGCCTGGTCGAGTTCTTCTACGGGGATCCGGATCCCGGTCTCGTCGGTCGAGTGCATGCGGCAGGTGCGCTGGCCGCGTGGCAGGTCGGCTCGGCCGCCGAAGCGCGCGCGGCAGTCGCGGCGGGCTGCGAGCTCGTGGTCGTGCAGGGCACCGAGGCGGGCGGCCACGTGCGGGGCAGGCTCGCACTGTTCCCGCTCCTCGAGCAGGTGCTCGGCACGGTCGGCGTGCCCGTCGTCGCCGCCGGGGGGATCGCAACCGGGCGGAGCGTGGCGGCCGCCCTCGCCGCGGGCGCGGACGCCGTCCGCGTCGGCACGAGGTTCGCAGCGGCCCGCGAGTCGGCGGCGCATCCGGACTACGTCGAGGCGCTCGTCGGCGCAGTCGGTGAGGATACGGTGCTCACCGAGGCCTTCGGGCTCGACTGGCCCGACGCGCCGCACCGCGTCCTCCGCTCCTGCGTGGAGGCGGCAGCGGCGTCCGACCGCGCCGTGGTTGCCGTGCGGCGCGAAGGCGGCGGGGACGTGCCCATGGAGCGGTGGAGCTCGACGCCACCCTCGGCGGACGTGGTCGGCGAGGCCGCCGCGATGGCTCTCTACGCGGGCGAGGGAGTGGCCGCAGTGCAGCGAGTGGAGCCGGCGGCCGAGATCGTGCGCATGCTCGTCGACGAAGCGGAGACGCTTCTTGCACGCTTCGGCTGACGCGCGTGCTCGGGCGGCGTAGGCTGCGCAGACGACAAAGGAGAGAGCCGTGGAATCGGATGTATTCGTTGCAGCCGCCGTCCAGGCGTCGCCGGTCTTCCTCGCCCACGACACCCCAATCGAGAAAGCCATCAGCCCGATCGAGGAAGCCGCGCAGAAGGGAGCGAACCTCGTCCCTTTCCCCCAGAC
>JBPCPR010000065.1:0-6079 GCA_050998925.1 Gaiellaceae bacterium | reverse complement strand
GGTCGAAAATCAGTCGTGACCGGATTTCCCCCGTGTCACGCGAGGGCGGCCTTCGGGCCGCCCTCGAGTTCTTGAGGCTCGAACGTTGCCGAACCTCCCCGCTCCCGGGGGATTCAACGAGCGGAGAAGGCGCCCCATGCTCTTTACAGACGATCTAAATCTAGTAGGAGGAGACAAAGATGCGGCGCATCTACGTGACGGCTTCACGGTACGGGCTTTTCGCTGCGCTTCTGCTGGCCGCTGGCGCCGGCAAGAAGTGGGGCTAGTCCCGTTCGCTGATCCGACATCGCTGCCGTGACGCGCGCCCCGGTAAAGGCACGCAGTCTGGTGCTTGCGATGGTTACGGCCGGGACCACGGTCCTCGCCGTCGCCGCCGTCAAGGCAGCCGGCGCTCCGTACGCTACGTTGGCTCTCCTCGGTGCAGCCGCGGTGCTGACCGAGCTCATCCAGATCTCGAGCGACGACCGCTCGCCGGATCCGGGCGACGCCCACAGCTTCAGCTTCTCGACCGGCGTCCACATCGCTGCCGTTCTCATGGTCGGCCCCTGGGCCGCCGCGCTCGTGGCGGCGTTCGGCGTCATCGTCGTCGACACGCTGCGCGGCTCGCCTCGGGCGAAGGTGGCCTACAACGCGAGCGCTTTCGCGCTCTCGATCTTCGTCGGCGGCCTTGCGTTCGAGGCGCTCGGCGGAGTGCCGGGGACACTCGCGTTCTCTGAAGACTTCGCGGCCATCGGAGCACTGGTCGTCGTCGCCTACCTGCTCAACAATCTCTTCATGAGCGCCGTCGTGGCTTTCCACGAGGGCGTTTCGCTGTGGCCGCTCGCCCGGGACGCGAGCCTGGACGGCCTCCAATCGGCCGCGGCCGAGGCGGGGCTCGGAGTCGCCTTCGCTCGGTTCGCCCTGTACGACCCCTGGGCCGTCGTGGTGCTCGTTCCGCTCATCCTCGCGGTCTACCAGGCTTACGCGAGGCTTGCGCTCTTGCGCCGGGAGACGGCTCGCGCGCTCGAGACCTTCGCGAACCTGATCGACGAGCGCGACGCATCGACCTACCGTCACTCGGCTCGAGTTGCGGACTATGTCGAGGAGCTGGCCCAGCGGCTCGGCTTCCCGTCCGTCGCGGTAGCACGGCTGCGCTGGGCCGGTCGACTCCACGACCTCGGGAAGATCGCTGTGGATGCCTCCGTGCTGCGTAAGCCAGGCGAGCTGGGCGAGGAGGAATGGCAAGTGATGCGTCGTCACCCGCGGCTCTCCGCCCGCCTGCTCGGTCGCTTTCGGTATGCGGAGGACGAGGCCCGGGCGGTCGAGTACCACCACGAGCGAGTCGACGGACGCGGCTACTACGGGATCGATTCGGCTGAGATCCCGCTCGCCTCCCACTTCCTGATCGTGGCGGACAGCTACGACGCGATGACGAGCGACCGTGCTTATCGGGACGGTCTGCCCAAGGAGCATGCGCTTGCGGAGATCGAGAGGAACCTCGGCTCGCAGTTCCACCCAGGGGTTGGCAAGGCCTTCGTGGCACTCCAGCGAGGACAGGATCCGCGGGCCGTCCTGACCGAGGCCGAGCGAATCGAGATGCGAGCTCTGCTCGGCTCCAACCGACGCACCGTACTCCGGCGTCCCGCCATCCGTCCCGATCACCTGGCCGCCGGGGGCGTGGTCGGCGCGCTCGCCGCCTTGGGACTGGGGATCCCATCGCTCGCCGCCCCAGCCGTCTTGCTTGCGATCGCGGGGCTCACGTTCCTGCAGATCGGGGCCTACCGCGAGCGTCGACTCGTCCGTGGCCTCGCCTCGGTGCTGCACGGCGAGCGGCCGCGCGAGGCGACGTTCTCCCAGGTCGCCGCCCTCATCGCCGGCGCCTGCGACCTCCGCTGGGCCGGGCTCGTCGGCTGGCGCGAGCGCGACTGCACGGGCTCGCTCGAGCTCGAATGGAGCGCCGGTAGCTCGGCGGCCGGAGACACAGCGCTCATGAGCTGGCTTCTGCGCGAGGCGGAATCGAGCGAGGCACTTGTCGTCGCGGACGGCTCCGAGCTCGGGAAGCGCGAGACGCACGTCGCTCTTCCCCTGCACAAGGGCGAGACGCTCGTCGGCTACATCGTTCTGGCGCTGAACGGCCGGCCCCCGCGGGCGATCCAGGGCGCGCTGAAGGCATGCGCCGGTCGGCTCGCCGCCGAGCTCGTCCCGGCGAGGGACAGGGCAGTGGTCTCGCTCCCCGTCCGCGCCCTGGCCTCCTAGCCGCCGTGTTCCTGCTCCCGAGCATTCTTCTCGGGATCCTGTTCGCCCTTCTCGTCGGAGGGCGTCCGGGCCGCCTGCTCGAGCTCGAGCTCCGCCACGCCTGGTGCGTTCCCACCGCGCTCGGCCTCCAGCTCGCGCTCGTCTGGTCCTCGTTCGGCAGCTCTGTGCCGGGGGAAGTCGGGACGGTCGTCCACATCTCGAGCTACGGGTTCCTCGTCTTCTTCGCGGCCGCAAATGCGGGGACGAAAGTGCTGCTTCCTCTCTTCGCAGGCATGGCGGCGAATGCCGTCGCGATCGTGGCCAACGGCGGCAAGATGCCCGTCTCGCCGGAGGCGGCCCGCGCCGCGGGAATCGACGTGGGCGAGCACTCGAACGTCCAGCTGGGCGGAGAGCGGCTGACCTTCCTGGGCGACGTGTTCGCGCTCCCTCACCAAGTGCCGTTCGCGAACGTCTTCTCGGTCGGTGACCTCCTGATCGGAGTCGGGATGATGGCGCTGATCGTCGTGATCTCTCTCGGCGGTGGCGAGCGCTCGCTCGTTCCTCGCCGAATCCTGCGCCCGCTGGCCGTCCCCGCTTTCCGACGTCTGGCGCTCGGCAAGCTCATCTCGCACTTCGGCGACTGGCTGACGCTCGCGGCGCTCGTCGGCTGGATCTACGACGACACGGGTTCGGTATCCCATGTTGCCCTGCTCATGCTGGTGCGGCTGGCGCCGCCCGTCCTCGGCGGCGGCCTTGCCGCCATCGTGGTCGACCGGCTCCCACGGAACCGGCTGCTCGTTCAGGTGGAGATCCTGCGAGGGATCGCCGTCGCCGGTGCGCTCGCCGCCGTCGTCTCGGGCTCGACAACCCTCGCCTTCGTCGCCCTGGCCGCGTCCGGAGCGCTGGCGGCCATCTCGGCCGCGACCGTGCCGTCGCTCGTGCCGTCACTGCTCGGCGACGAGGAGTTGCCCGCGGCGAATGCCGCGCTCGGAATCGCCCAGGACGCAGCGATGACGCTCGGTGCGTTGGGAGCCGGGGTCATCCTCGCCACCGTGGGCGTCCAGGTCGCGCTCGCCGTCGACTTCGCGACGTTCATCGTGGCCGCGCTCCTCTACAGCCGCGTGCGCATGCCGTCCGCACCCATCGCAAGCGCACCGGAGCCGCGGGAGGCGAGTCTCCTCGCCGGCCTACGATACGTGGTCCGGAAGAGGATCCTGCTCGTCCTCATCGGGGCCTTTGCGAGCGCCACCATTGCGACCGGCCTTACGAACGCGAGCCTGCCCCGCTTCCTGGAGGAGCTCGGGCTCGGCTCCGAGGGCTATGGCTTCGGACTCGCCGCGCTGGCCGCCGGGCTCACTCTGGGCCAGGCGGTGGTCGGGCTGGCGCGGGTGGGCACGGGCGGCGGGCGCTGGATCGGCGTCGCGCTACTCGTCATGTCGCTTCTCTTCGTCGGGCTCGCGCTCACGCAGCACCTCTGGACTGCGATGCTGTTCCTCGCCCTGATCGGGTTCATCGACGGGACCACCGACGTCCTCTTCGACACGATCGTGCAACGCGAGGCCGATCCGCGGTTCTACGGGCGGGTCTTCGGGCTGGCTTCCGCCTTCTTCACGACGACCATGATGGGCGCCGTCGCCGCAGCGCCCCTCGTCAACCGCCTCGCCGACGTTCACCGCGTCATCCTCTTCGCCGCCCTCGGGCTGCTCGTGGCGGGGGTGGTCGCCTTGCTCGGGTCAGGGCTGATCCGGCGCCGCGCTGTGCTCGCCGCGATCGTCCCGAACGTTCCCGACGTCCCCGCCGAGGTCGCCCCGGTGCTCGAGCTCGTCCCGCGGCTGCCGGCGATCGACCTGGCCTCGGAGCCACCTATGCGGGTGGTCGTGCGGTTGAGCGACGGGAGCCTCGTCGCGCTCGAGAGCTGCGCGAGCCAGGACGCGGCCGAGCGATGAGCGCGTGACGCGGTCCGGTCCCTGCACGCTCTCCAGCCGGGGGAGCGGCCGTACTTCGGCGGCCGCTTCCTGCGCCCGGACGCGATCCTGTCGTTCGACCTCGTCCAGGAGCTCGTGATCGCGCCTGCCGGTGCGGAAGACGACTCGGACGATCTGCCGGAGCCTGGCGCCGCATACGACCGATAGGATCGCTCGCGAACGCGAGACCTGAGGGGAGACAATGGACTGTGACGTCGCCGTCCTCGGTGGAGGGCCGGGCGGATACACGGCGGCGATCCGCGCCGCGCAGTTGGGTGCGAAGGTCGTTTGCATCGAGAAGGAAGCCGCGCTCGGGGGGACGTGCCTGCGCGTCGGGTGCATCCCGACCAAGGCGTGGGTGCAGACCGCCTTCGCTCTCAAGGAGGCGGAAGAGACCTTCGCCAAGCTGGGTGTGAACGTCGGCCCGCCCGAGCTCGACTTTGCGAAGGCGAACGAGTGGAAGGACGCCATCGTCAAGCAGCTCACGGGAGGTGTCGCCGGGCTCTTCAAGGCGAACGGCGTCGAGTGGGTCGAGGGGACGGGCCGCTTCAAGGACGCCAGCACGATCTCGGTCGAGGGCGGGGAGGACGTCAGCTTCAAGAGCGCCGTCGTCGCGACCGGCTCCTATCCCCTGCGCCCACCGATCGAGGGGATCGACTCGGCCCGCTGCGTGGACTCGACGGGGCTCCTCTCCCAGACCGAGGTGCCGAAGCGGCTCGTGATCCTGGGCGGTGGCATCATCGGCTGCGAGTTCGCGTCGATCCTGCGCCGGTTCGGGAGCGAAATCACGATCGTCGAGATGCTGCCGGCGCTGATCCCGGCCGAAGACGCGGATGCCCAGAAGGAGCTCTTGAAGCAGTTCAAGAAGCGCGGCATCGACGTCCACCTCGACTCACAGTGCTCGAAGGTCGAGGAGCAGGGCGAGGGCCTGGTCGCCCACTACGGCGACGGCCAGACCGTGGAGGCCGACCTGATGCTGGTAGCCACGGGGCGCGGTCCCCTCGTGGCCGACATCGGGCTCGAGGCCGCCGGCATCGAGTTCGACCCCAAGCGGGGTGTTGCGGCCGACGAGCATCGCCGGACCACGGCCGAGAACATCTACGCGGTCGGAGACTGCGCCGGCTACTGGCAGCTCGCCCACACGGCGTTCCGCGAGGGCGAGGTCGCGGCGGAGAACGCCATGGGCCACGAGGCGATCGTCGACAATCGCGGCGTCCCGCGGCCCATCTACACGGATCCCGAGGTCGCCGCCGTCGGGCTCACCGAGCAGGAGGCACGGGAGCAGCACGGGGATGCCGTCGCGATCGGCATGTTCCCCTGGGCCGCGAACGGTCGCGCGATGATGCAGAACGAGACCGTCGGCTGGGTGAAGTCGATCCACGAGACACGCTATGGCGAGTTTCTCGGGCTCGTCATGGTCGGCCCGCACGTAACCGATCTCGTCGAGGCTGGGGTCGTGGCGCTCGACGCGGAAGCGACCGTGGAGACGGTCGCGGACGGCATGGCGGCGCATCCGACGCTCTCGGAGGCGATCAAGGAAGCCGGGCTCGTTGCCCTCGGCCGGGCGATCCATCTCCCGAAGAAGAAGCGCGCGAAGGCGAACGCGTAGACTCGCCGGGTCGAAAGGGAGGCGAGATGAACAAGCGAAAAGCGCTCATCGGTTGGCTGGTCTACACCGCGGCGAAGCCCATGGCGAAGCGGATGGTGAAGTCGAAGGCGAAGGCAGCCATCCCCGGCAAGAAGGCGGGCTCGCGGCGGCCGAACCTCGCGGCGATTCTGGCCGCGGTCGGTGCGGCGGTCGGAGCGCTCATGTTCTGGCGCAGCCGCGGCTCGGCGGACGACTACAACCCGAGCTGACCCGGGAAACGGTCGTCGTCGGCGGTGGGCTCGCCGGCCTCACC
>JBPCPR010000001.1:0-5467 GCA_050998925.1 Gaiellaceae bacterium | reverse complement strand
AGCTCGCAGGCCTTGTAGGCGGCGATCGACCCTGTGACTCCGAGCAGTACCCTCAAGCCTCTCGCCGTCCTCCGACCTACCGACGACCCCGGTGCGAGCGCGCTAGCGCGCGTATTCGTACTTGATGTTGCCCTCGGCGATCTCCTCGAGGGCCATCGTCAGGTAGTTCTTCGAGCGTGACTCGACGAGCGGTGGTGGAAAGTCGTCGAAGGTGCCCTCGCCGAGCTGGTGGTGGTAGTTGTTGATCTGCCGGGCGCGCTTCGCCGCGATGATCACGAGCGCGTACCGGGAGTCGACCTCGTTCAGGAGATCGTCGATGCGGGGATGGATCATGTCCGCGACAGTCTAGCGATAGTGCTGATCTCCCCGCGGACAACATCCTCGAGCTCCGCCACGGCGCGATCGAGGTCGTCGTTGACGACGACGTGGTGAAAGTCTCCCGCCCGCTGCTTCTGGTCGCGCGCCATCGCGAGCCGCTCGTCGATCTCGCCTGCACTTTCCGTCGCCCGCTCGAGCAGGCGCCGCTCGAGCACCGGCAGCGGAGCGTCGACGAAGATCGTGACGCTCCCCGGCACCTCGTCCCGGACTGTGAGCGCACCCTCGAGCTCGAGCTCCAAGACGGGAATCCGGCCCGACTCGGCGCTCCGGGCGATCTCGGATCGCAGGGTTCCCGAACGCTGGCCCCACGGGAACCGAACGTACTCGAGCAGCTCGCCGGCCGCGAGCCGGCGGTCGAACTCCTCGTCCGAGACGAACCAGTAGTCGCGCCCGTCGACTTCCTCGGGCCGCCGCTCCCTCGTCGTTGCCGAGACGGCCAGTTCGAGCTGCGGGATTCGCGCGAGGAGCCTCGCGATGAGCGTCCCCTTGCCGGCCCCCGACGGGCCGGTCACCACGAAGACCTTGGGGCCGCCGGTCAGCGGTGCAGGAGCCCGACCAGCTCGGCCCGCTGGCGCTCCGAGAGCCCGCCCACGGTCTTCGACTGGCTGATCCGGCACTGGTTGAGGAACCGGGCGGCTTTGACGCGGCCGAACTTCGGGACGGCCATGAGGATGTCGATCACCTTCGCGGTCTCGACGTACTCCGGTGGATTCCGAAGGACGCTCTCGATCTTCACAGCCCCGGCCTTCAGGTCCTTCTTCAGCTGCGCGCGCCGGACGCGGATCTCATTTGCCCTGCGGAGTGCGTCCATTCTCTGGTCGAGCGATCGGAGAGGGGCCTGCACCTGCGTCCTGGAAGCCTGCATGGCGCGGCATTCTAGCACCGCCCCGCCGGTGTTCAAGTCGAACCATTTTTGACGTTTTGCAGGTGTTTTCGTCTATACGGGCAACAGGGCGACGTCCTGCGCGCGCGCCAGACCGCGCGCCTCGGCGGGATCGGAGAGGCCGATGGCCGCAAGCTCGGAGGCCAGCTCGGCCCGGACCCGGGCGGGCGCGCCCGGATCGCGGAAGAGGATCGTGCCGAGGCCGACAGACGAGGCTCCGACCGCGATCAGCTCCAGTGCATGGCGCCCCGACTCGACGCCTCCCACCCCGACGATCGGGAGCGTGGAGGCCGAGTAGCACGCGTGGACTGCGGCGAGCGCGACAGGGCGAAGTGCAGGACCGGAGAGCCCCCCGGTCGTGGTCGAAAGCGTCGGGGCAAGCGTCTCTTCGTCGAGGGAGAGCCCCCGGATCGTGTTCACGAGCGTGAGCCCGTCCGCACCCGCCCGCTCCGCCGCGAGCGCGACGGCCGTGACGTCGGGCAGGGCCGGCGAGAGCTTCGCGTACAGGGGCTTCGCCGTCGCGGCGCGAGCGGAGGCCACGAGCTCGGTCACGCCGCCGTCCGGGGCCTGGACGTTCGGGCACGAGAGGTTCAGCTCGATCGCCGCCACCTCGACACGCCCGTCGAGGCGCTGGCAAAGATCTTGGTAGTCGGGAGCGGAAAAGCCGCCGATCGAGACCCAGATCGGGATGCCGAGACGGGCCAGGCCGGGAAGCAAGTCGGCCAGGAAGCGGTCGATGCCGGGGTTCGCGAGGCCGATCGAATTCAGCATCCCGACCTCTGTCTCCGCGATCCGGAGCGGGGCGTTGCCTTCCCGAGGGAGCGGCGTCACCGTCTTCGTGACGAAGGCGTCCAGCGCCCGCGCCACGCCGGGCGCGGCCAGCGCATCGAGACACCCGGAGCCGTTCAGGATCATGCCGCGGCGGCCCTTTCGGACACGTCCGAAGCCGCGAGAACCTCGTGGCCCGCTAGGACGGGGCCGTCCAGGCAGAGCCTGCGGAGGTGCCCTCCCAGCTCGACGACGCAGCCGTAGCAGGCGCCGAACCCGCAGGCCATCGGCGCCTCCCAGGCAAACTGCGCCTCCGGCGCGATGCGTGCGACGGCCCGGAGCATCGGCTCGGGCCCGCACGCAAGGAGGTCCCGGGACGGGTCGAGTGCCTCGGTGACCAGAACGGGGTCGACGACGATCTGCGCCCCCGGGAGGAGGGCGGCGGCCTTCGCGTGGCGCTCGCTCCGGAAGCCGAGAACGATCGGCGCGCCTCCGAGCCGCGCGGCGAGGTGCGGAAGCGGCGCGATGCCGATGCCGCCTCCGACCAGGAGCGGGCGGCCGACGTCGAGCCGGTAGCCGCGCCCGAGGGGGCCGAGCACGTCGACCTCGTCGCCTTCCCCGAGTGCCGCGAGCGCCCGAGTGCCCTTGCCCACGGGGTCGATCAGGAACGCGAGCTCACCCGGTGGAGCAAGGCAGAGGCTCATCGGCCGCGGAAGGACGTGACCCGGCGGCGTCAGCATGAAGAACTGCCCCGGCTCCCCCGGATCGAGGTCGCCGCGACCGACCCGGACCAGCCGGTACGGCCCCACCGGCCCGGCGCCGGTGACGCTAAGCCGTTCTCTTCTCAACCCGCTCCTGGAGGGACAGCGCATCCTCGTGGCGCGCCTCTCCGATCGCATCCACCGCGGCGGCGGCGCCCGCGAGGGTGGTCACGCAGGGCACGCGGGCGACGAGCGCCGCCTCGCGGATCAGGTACCCGTCCGAGCGCGCCCCGCTCCCCGCCGGCGTGTTCAGGACGAGATCGCAGCGCCCTCGCCGGATCAGGTCGACGACGGTCGAGCCTTCGCCCTCCTCCCCCACTTTCCGAACGCTCGTCACCGGCACCCCCGCGGCCGCGAGTGAGTGCGCAGTCCCCGCCGTCGCGCAGAGCGAGAACCCGAACCGCACCAGCCGGCGACCCAGCTCGCAGGCCGCCTCCTTGTCCGCGTCCCGGACGGAGAGGAAGACCGTGCCTTCCGACGGAAGCGGGCGCCCCGCGGCGCGCTCCGCCTTCGCGAACGCGGTTGGAAAGTCTGCGGCGCTGGCCATGACCTCGCCAGTCGAGCGCATTTCCGGGCCGAGGACCGGGTCGGCTCCGGGAAAGCGGGCGAACGGAAAGACGGCCGCCTTGACGCTCGTCTGAGCGGTGGCACCCTCGGAAGGGAGCGCGAGGCTCGAGAGGCGCTCGCCCGCGATCAGCCGGCACGCAGACTCGACCAGGTTGACACCGAGCGCCTTGCTCGCGAAAGGCACGGTCCTCGAGGCGCGCGGGTTGGCCTCGAGGACGAAGAGCTTCCCGTCCGCGAGCGCGATCTGCACGTTCAGGAGCCCGACCACCCCGAGCCCCTCCCCCAGCCGGCGCACGAGCTTCCTGACCTCTTCGAGCGCCGCCTCGTCGAGGGAGATCGCAGGCAGGACGCAGGACGAGTCGCCCGAATGGATCCCGGCGTCCTCAACGTGCTGCAGGACGGCGGCTACGTAGGTGGACTCGCCGTCGCAGAGAGCGTCCACGTCGAGTTCGATCGCGTGCTCGAGGAACGCATCCACGAGCAGGCGATCTCCGGGCGCTGCGGCCTCCGCGAGCTCGTCGGGGCCGTAGCAAACACGCATGTTCCTACCGCCGAGCACGTACGAGGGGCGCACGAGCACCGGGTAGCCGACACGCTCCGCAACGGCGTGCGCCTCGCCGGCGCCCGTGGCCGTCCCCCACGGAGGGACCGCCACCCCGAGCCGGTCGCACACGCGGGCGAAGCGGTCTCGATCCTCTGCCAGGTCGACCGCGTCGTAGGGAGTCCCGAGGATCGGAAAGCCGGCCCCCTCGATCGCCCGGGCGAGCCTGAGCGGGGTCTGGCCGCCGAACTGGATCACCACGCCGGCCGGCCGCTCCCGCGCGCACACCTCGAGGACCTCCTCGACCCGGAGCGGCTCGAAATACAGTCGGTCGGAGGTCTCGTAATCGGTCGAGACGGTCTCCGGGTTGCAGTTCACCATCACGGTCTCGAAGCCGAGGGCGCGAAAGGTCTGTGCCGCGTGGACGCAGCAATAGTCGAACTCGATCCCCTGGCCGATCCGGTTCGGCCCCGAGCCGATGATCACGACGACTCGCCGGGCCGCAACCGGAGCGAAGTCCCCTGCCTCCCCCCAGGTCGAATAGAGATAGTTCGAGCGCGCCTCGACCTCGCCGGCGACCGAGTCCACTTTGCGGTAGACCGGACGGACGCCCGCAGCGCGCCGGCGAGCCTGCACGGCCTCCTGGCTCGTCCGGCACTGCTCGGCGACGGCGGCGTCCGACCAGCCTTCGCGCTTGATCCGGCACCAGTCCTCCGCAACGAGGTCGTCGACGGACGAGATCCCGGCGAGCACCGCGCGGGCGCGATCGAGCTCGGCGAGGAACCAGGGGTGCACGCCGTCCGGAAGGTCGTCGAGAGAAGCCCACGGCGTCGGCGCGCCCAGGTCGAGCTCGCGGGAGCGCATCGCCTTCAGGAATGCCTCCGAGAACGTGCGGCCGATGCCCATCGCCTCGCCGACGGACTTCATCTGCGTCCCGAGCGAGGAGTCCGCGCCGGGGAACTTCTCGAACGCGAAGCGCGGGAACTTGACGACGACGTAGTCGAGCGTCGGCTCGAAGCTCGCCGGGGTCGTCCCGGTCAGGTCGTTCGGGATCTCGTCGAGCGTGTAGCCGACAGCAAGCTTCGCCGCCACCTTCGCGATCGGGTAGCCGGTCGCCTTGGAGGCGAGCGCCGAGCTCCGCGAGACGCGCGGGTTCATCTCGATGACGCGGATCTCGCCGCTCTCGCGCGAGCGCGCGAACTGGATGTTCGAGCCGCCCGTCTCCACCCCCACGGCCCGGATGACGCGAGCAGCCGCGTCTCTGAGCTCCTGGTAGGCCTCGTCCGGAAGGGTCATCTGCGGCGCGACCGTGACGGAGTCTCCCGTGTGGACGCCCATCGGATCGAGGTTCTCGATCGAGCAGACGACGACCACGTTGTCGCGCCGGTCGCGCATCACCTCGAGCTCGAACTCGTCCCAGCCCACGAGCGACTCTTCGACGAGAACCTGGTTGACCGGGCTTTCGGCCAGTGCCCGCTCGAGCAGGCACTCCAGCTCTTCCGGATCGCGGGCGATGCCGCCCCCGCGCCCGCCAAGCGTGAAGGCCGGCCACAGGATGACCGGGAACGA
>JBPCPR010000283.1:0-4898 GCA_050998925.1 Gaiellaceae bacterium | reverse complement strand
GACTGACGAAGCCCGGGCGTGAGACTCGGCCTCGTCGTCAATCCGATCGCCGGCATGGGAGGGACGGTCGCTCTCAAGGGGAGCGACGATCCCAAGCTCGTGGCCGCGGCGCGCGAGCGCGGAGCGGTGCCGGTAGCGCGGGGGCGGGCACTCGAAGCGCTCCGCCGGCTGGCCGCGCTCGGAGAAGGTCTCGAGCTACTGACCTACCCCGGTGAGATGGGCGAGCGTGAGGCTCGCGATGCCGGCCTGCGACCCACCGTTCTCGGCTCCATAGGCGCGAGCACATCCGCGGTGGACACACGGGCGGCCGCCGCGGCCATGGCCGAGCGAAACGTCGATCTCCTGCTCTTCGCGGGCGGCGACGGCACCGCGGTCGACATCCTCGAGGCAGTGGGCGACCGGGTGCCCGTGCTCGGCGTGCCCGCAGGGGTGAAGATGCACTCCGCAGTGTTCGCCGTGAACCCGAGGAGCGCAGGTGGGCTCGCCGCCCATTTCGTCCAGGGCGGCGCGCGCGCAGTGCGAGAGGCCGAGGTCATGGATGTCGACGAGGCTCTGCTCCGCGCCGGCTCCATGTCGGCCCGGCTCCACGGATACCTGGTCGTGCCGGCCGAGTGGGGCCTCGTCCAGAGTGCGAAGGCAAGGACGCTCGGCGCCGAGAGCGCGGCCCAGGAGGGAATCGCCCACTACCTCGTCGATTCGGTCCTCGGTGAGCGCACCTGGCTCGTCGGTCCCGGCACGACGACCCGCGCCGCGCTGGTTGCTCTCGGGCTGGAGAAGACCCTTCTCGGCGTGGACGTCATCCGGGCGGGGGAGTGCCTCGTGGCGGACGCCGACGAGCGCACGCTGCTCGACATCGCGGGCGCCGGCGGCGTGGGCATCGTCGTCACCCCCGTGGGCGGCCAGGGCTTCGTGTTCGGCCGCGGCAATCAACAGCTTTCGGCCACCGTGCTCGAGCGGGTCGGGCTGGAGCACATCGTCATCATCGCCACCGAAGCGAAGATCGCGGCGCTCGCCAACCGCCCCCTTCGCGTGGACACCGGCGATCCGGGCGTGGATGCGCGCCTTGCCGGCTACCGGCGCGTCGTCGTCGGCTACAACCGCGAGATCGTGTACCGCATCGACTAAGCGAATCAGGAGGTCAGTTACGTGAGCGGCGTCGCACCCGTCCACCCGTACATCCCGAACTCCGTACCGCGGATCAAGCGCGAGATGCTGGACGCGATCGGCGTTGAGGACATCGAGGAGCTCTACAGGGCCATTCCCGAGCGTCTACGCGTGCCGGGCCGCCTCGATCTCCCGGAGCCGCTGCGCTCGGAGTATGCACTCCGACGGCACGTCTCCGGGACCCTCGGCCGGAACAAGGACTGTGCCGAGACCCTCAGCTTTCTCGGGGGCGGCTGCTGGCCACACTACGTCCCGGCGGTGTGCGACGAGGTGGCGAACAGGGGCGAGTTCGTCTCCGCGTACTACGGCGACACGTACTCGGACCACGGGAAACTCCAGGCGCTCTTCGAGTACGCGAGCATGATGGGCGAGCTCGTCGAACTGGACGCCGTCAGCTTGCCGACTTACGACTGGGGCTCGGCCGCGGCCACCTCGATCTGCATGGCGGCGCGAATCACCGGAAGGCGCGTCGCGCTCATGCCTGCCTCGATCGGTGGCGAGCGCCGCTCCATTATCGAGGGCTACTGCGAGCCCTGGGTCGAGCTGGTCACGATCCCCTTCGACCCGGCGACCGGTCTCCTCGATCTGGAGCGGATCCGCGAAGCTGTCTCGGACGAGACGGCCTGCGTCTACGTCGAGGTGCCGGGCTTTCTCGGCACGATCGAGACGCAGGCGGCGGAGATTGCCGGGCTCGCGCACGAGGCGGGCGCCCTCTGCGTCGTCGGCGTGGATCCGATTTCGCTGGGCCTCCTGGAGGCGCCGTCACGCTACGGCGCCGACATCGTGTGCGGCGAGCTGCAACCGCTCGGGATCCACATGCACTACGGCGGCGGTCTGGCCGGTTTCGTCGCCTCATCCGACGAAGAGCGCTTCGTGTCCGAGTACCCGATGTTCCTGATCGGGATCGGCCCGACGTCCGTCGAGGGCGAGCACGGCTTCGGCGAGGTCGTCTGGGAGCGGACCTCGTATGTCCAGCGGGGCGACTCGAAGGAGTACACGGGGACGACCCAGAACCTCTGGGCGATCGCGGCCGGCGCCTACCTCGCGCTCCTCGGTCCCGAGGGGCTGGCCGAGCTCGGACGCGGGATCATCGAGCGAGCCCGCTACGCGGCGCGGTGCCTCGGCGAGTTGCCCGGCGTTCGCGCGCCGGCGCTCGCGGGCCCGTTCTTCAAGGAGTTCGTCGTCGACTTCGCGGAGACGGGCAGTACCGTCGCCGATGTCAACCGGGCACTCCGCGAGCGTGGCATCTTCGGCGGGCTCGACCTCTCCGGCGAGTACCCGGAGTTGGGCCAGAGCGCCCTCTATTGCGTCACGGAGGTGCACACGAAGGAGGACATCGATCGCCTCGTCGAGGAGCTGACGGAGGTGCTGCGATGACCCTCAGACCTTTCCACCAGGCGAGCTGGAACGAGCCGATCCTGCTCGAGCTTTCGAGCCCGGGCGAGCGCGGCCTTCTCGTCCCCGACGTCGAGGACGAGCTTCGGTCGGCGGCGGGCGATCCGCTTGCTGGGATCCCCGACGCTCTCCGCCGCTCGGAGGCGCCCCGGCTCCCCGAGCTGAGCCAGCCCCAGATCCTTCGCCACTACCTCCGGCTCTCGCAGGAGACGCTCGGGACCGACGTGAACATCCACCTCGGCCTCGGGACCTGCACGATGAAGTACAGCCCCAAGGTGAACGAAGAGCTGATCCGCTCGTCGAAGGTGGCCGACCTACATCCGCTACAGGACGACGAGACCGTCCAGGGGATGCTCGAGATCCTCTACGGCTTCGAGCAGATGCTTTGCGAGATCTCCGGCATGAGCCGCTTCACGCTGCAGGCGGCGGGCGGCTCCCAGGGCGTGTACGCGAACGCCCGCATGATGCGCGCCTACCACGCGGCGCACGGCGCCGAGGAGCGCGACGAGATCATCACGACGATCTTTTCCCACCCCTGTGACGGGGCGGGCCCGGCGACCGCCGGCTACAAGGTCGTCACCGTCTACGCCGGAGACAAGGGCTATCCGGAGCCCGATGCGATCCGGGCCGCCGTCTCCGAGCGCACCGCGGGGCTCATGATCACGAACCCGGAAGACACCGGGCTCTTCAACCCCCACATCGAGGAGATCGTCGAGATCGTCCACGCCGCGGGTGGCCTCTGCCATTACGACCAGGCCAACGCGAACGGAATCCTCGGCATCACACGCGCGCGCGACACCGGGTTCGACCTGTGTCAGTTCAACCTGCACAAGACGTTCTCGTCGCCGCACTGCTCGATGGGCATGCCGTGCGGGCCTTCGGGCGTCACGGACGAGCTCGCCGGCTTTCTGCCCACACCGACCGTCGAGTTCGACGGCTCGCGCTACTACCTCGACTACGACCTGCCGGATTCCGTGGGGAAGATCCGCGCGTTCCACGGCGTCCCGGCAACGGTCGTGCGCTCGTTCGCCTGGGTGCTCAGCCTGGGCGCGGAGGGGCTCCGTGAAGTGGCCGAGACAGCGGTGCTGAACAACAACTACCTCGCGAAGCGGTTGTCGGAGGTGCGCGGGCTCGAGGTCTCGTTCGCCGATTCGAACGCGGATCGCCGGCTGGAGCAGATTCGCTACAGCCTCGAGAAGCTGCAGGAGGAAACCGGCATCGGGACGCTCGACGTGGCCCGGCGGACTGCCGATTTCGGGGTGGCAAGCTACTTCCCGAGCCACGAGCCCTGGATCGTCCCGGAGCCCATGACCCTCGAGCCGTCCGAGTCGTACTCCCGGGCCGATCTCGACGAGTACGCCGAGCTCATGGCCGAGATCTCGCGTGAGGCCTACGAGGAGCCCGAGACGGTGTTGAACTCACCGCACCGGAGCACGGTCCACAAGATGGACCAGGCACCTCACGACGATCCCGAACGCTGGGCGCTCACCTGGCGGGCGTACCTACGAAAGAGGGGGAAGAACCCAGCCGAGCGGCCCGAGGAAGCAACCTTGCAGCCGCAGGGCCCAGGAACCTAGGATCGCTGCGCTGGCCATGGGCGCGATCGAGTCGATCTACGGGCGGAGCCTCCAGGATCCCGAGGGGTTCTGGCGCGAGGCGGCCGCCGCGATCGACTGGGAAATGAAGCCGGACCGGATCCTCGACGACTCCCGGTCGCCTTTCAACCGCTGGTTCCCGGACGGCGTCCTGAACACGTGCCACAATGCGGTCGATCGCCATGTCGCCGGCGGGCGCGGCGACCAGACGGCGCTCGTCTACGAGAGCCCGGTTACCGGGACGAGGCGCTCGTACACATACACAGAGCTGCTCGGCGAGGTCGCGAGGCTGGCCGGCGCCCTCAGCGGACTCGGCGTCGGCAAGGGCGACACGGTTGTGATCTACATGCCCATGGTCCCGGAAGCAGTCTTCGCGATGCTCGCCTGCGCCCGGCTCGGCGCGATCCATTCCGTCGTGTTCGGCGGCTTTGCGGCGCACGAGCTCGCAGTTCGGATCGACGACGCCGCGCCGAAGATCGTCCTCTCGGGCTCCTGCGGGATCGAGGTCAGCCGGGTGATCGAATACAAGCCGCTCCTCGACCGGGCGCTCGAGCAGGCGACCCATCGGCCGGAGCATTGCGTGATCCTCCAACGCGAGCAGGCAGAGGCCGAGCTCTTTCCGGGCCGCGACCTCGACTGGCGCGAGGCGACGGCCGCCGCCGACCCGGTCGATTGCGTCCCTGTCGGCGCCACCGACCCACTCTACATTCTCTACACGTCGGGCACGACCGGAATGCCGAAGGG
>JBPCPR010000237.1:0-3462 GCA_050998925.1 Gaiellaceae bacterium | reverse complement strand
TCGAGCCTCTGCCCGCTCCGTAGCCGCGCGGCCGCCCCCGCCGCGACGTGTCGCCGGGGAGGTGGATCAGGGAGAATCTCTTCGGCACCTGGTACGACGCCGTCCTCACGGTCGTCTTCTCGGTCCTGCTCGGCTGGGCCCTCCTTCGCGTCGGGTCCTTCGTGCTCGTCGACGCCCGCTGGGACATCGTCCAGCGAAACGTGACGAACATTCTCGTGTTTCGCTTCCCGCGGGAGGAGTTCTGGCGCCTCTGGGCAGCCCTCTACGTCCTCGCGGTGGCGACCGGCCTGGGAGCGGGCGCCGCAGCACGCGCGCGTGCCGAGCAGGCGAGGGAGGGCCTGATCCGCCCGCCCTCGGCCCGCCTGGCGCTCCGGCGCGCCGGCCCGTTCCTCGTCCTCGTCGCCGTCCTCCTCGCCCTGGCCGGCTCGCTCCAGGCGACCCTGCTCGTCCTCGGGATCGTTGCCGTGTGGCTCGCGTTTCGCCTGGCCGGGACGCGCATCGCGCCCCGGCACTCGAGGTGGGTCGCCGTCGTAGTCGCCGTCGGAGTCGCCGCGGCCTTCCTGCTCGTCCTCGCGTTCGGAGGCGTGGGCTGGAGCAACTGGGGCGGTCTCCTCCTCACGGTCTTCCTCGCCGTCGGCGGGATCGTGCTCTCCTTCCCGCTCGGCGTCCTGCTCGCGCTCGGGCGGCGCTCGAGCTTCCCCGCCGTCCGTCTCGTCTGCGTCGCCTACATCGAGCTCGTCCGCGGCGTGCCGCTCATCGCGATCCTCTTCATGGGCGCGTTCATGATCGGCTTCTTCCTGCCGGTCGGCTTCGATACGCCGAGCCTCGAGACGCGCGCGCTGATCGCTCTCGTCATCTTCACCTCCGCCTACGTCGCCGAGATCGTCAGGGGCGGGCTTCAATCCGTGCCGAAGGCGCAAGTGGAGGCCGCTCAGGCGCTCGGGCTCTCACCGCTGAAGACGACGCGCCTGATCGTGCTGCCGCAGGCGCTCCGCGTGGTCATCCCCGCCATGGTCGGACAGTTCATCAGCCTTTTCAAGGACACGTCGCTGGTCTTCATCATCGGCCTGACGGAGCTCCTCGCCGTCGCAGAGAACATCACCAAGCAACCCGACTTCATCGCCCAGGGCTTGATCGTCGAGACGCTCGTCTTCGCGTCGTTCGTCTACTGGGTTGGGTCATACTCGATGTCGAGAGAGAGCCAACGCCTCGAGAGGAGGCTGGGGGTGGGCGAGCGATGAACGACGCGAGGCTCACGTCTGCTGCGACGGTTCCAGGCGGCAACGGCGAGCCGATGATCACGCTCGAGGGCGTCGACAAGTACTTCGACGACTTCCAGGCGCTCAAGAGCATCGACCTCGTTGTCGGGAAGCAGGAGGTCGCCGTGGTGCTCGGGCCGTCCGGGTCAGGCAAGTCGACGCTCATCCGCTGCATCAACCGGCTCGAGAAGCACGATCGCGGCCGCATCGTCGTCGACGGGATCGAGCTCTCCGACGATCTGCGGAACATCCAGGAGGTGCGCCGCGAGGTCGGCATGGTCTTCCAGCAGTTCAACCTCTTCCCGCACCTGACCGTGCTCGAGAACGTCACGCTCGCTCCGAGGCATGTGCGGAGATCGTCGAAGCCGAAGGCGAAAGAGAGCGCGATGGAGCTGCTCGAGCGCGTTCAGATCCCGGAGCAGGCCAACAAGTATCCGGGTCAGCTCTCGGGCGGGCAGCAGCAACGGGCCGCGATCGCGCGCGCGCTCGCCATGGAGCCGAAGATCATGCTCTTCGACGAGCCGACCTCCGCTCTCGACCCGGAAATGATCAAGGAGGTGCTCGACGCCATGGAGAGGCTGGCCGAGTCGGGCATGACGATGATCGTCGTCAGCCACGAGATGGGCTTCGCCCGCGCCGTCGCCGACAGGATGGTGTTCATGGCCGAGGGCGAGATCGTCGAGGTCGGTACGCCCGAGCACTTCTTCGAGAACCCGCAGGAGGAGCGGACCAAGCAGTTCCTCTCGCAGATCCTCTGAAGGCGGAGATTCGCTTCAGGTAGCGGACAGGTCCGTCAGAAGATCAGGCCGAAGACCAGCCACAAGAGGAGGAAGACGGCGAGGATGACGCCGAAAATCACGCCGAGGATGAATCCCATGCCGCCCTCCTTCCCGAACGACGAGCGCCCAAACAGAGAGGTGCTAGCTCAGCTTTGCCCGCTTGCGCTCGGGGTCGTAGACGGGGTGGCGGACGATCTCCCCGGCCACAAGGCTCTCACCGACCCGGGCCTCGAGCTTCTGGCCGGGCTGCCGGAGGTCCTGCTGGATCTTCGCGAGCCCGAGGGTCTTGCCGCCGAGGTGTGGCGACTCGACCGCCTGCGTGACGAGTCCGACCTCCTCACCGTCGACGAGTAGCGGCGCTCCGCTCGCCTCGTCGCCGCCCGACTCGAGTACCACGCTCGTGAGGCGAAGCTGCGTGGCATCGCGGTCGCGCTCGATCGCCTCGCGCCCCTGGAATTCGCCCTTGTCGAAATCGACCGCCCAGCCCAGCCCTGCTTCCCACGGTGAGACGGTGGGGTCGTACTCGATGCCCCCGATGATGAAGCCGCCCTCGATGCGGAAGAGGTCGAGGGCCACCATCCCGATCAGCTTCATACCCTGGGGCTCGAGCGCTGCGAGCAGAGCGTCCCAGAGCTCGAGCGCGCGGTCACGCTCGACCCAGAGCTCGTACCCGAGCTCGGCCGTGTACCCGAGCCGGGTCATGAAGACCGGGATGCCGGCGATCGACACGTCCTCGCGGAAGGTGTAGTAGGGGAAGACCTCGTTCGAGAGGTCTGCCTCGGTCAGGCCCTGCAGCATGTCGCGGCTCGTGGGCCCCTGGAGGCAGAGATGGGGCATGGCGTCCGTGAACTCGCGGACCTCGATGCCCTCCGGCGCCTGGTCGCGAAAGATCCCGTAGTCGGCGTCGTTCGCGCCGCAGAAGCGAATCCGGTCCGGCGATCGCACCATGACCGTGCAGTCGTCCACCATCTTCCCGTTCTCGTCCGTCAGGGGGCCGTAGGCGATCTGCCCCTGGCCGAGCTTCGAGACGTCGCGGGCGACGATCGTGTTCACGTAGTCCTGCGCCCCGGGCCCCTCGATGTCGACCTTCCTGAGCATGGTGAAGTCCATGAGGCCGGCCGTCTCGCGGACGGCACGGTACTCCGCCTCCGTGTCGGTCACGACCAGCGGCGCCCAGTAGCCGAAGAGGTCCATCCACTGGTCGGTCAGCGCCTCGAGGCGCGGGTAGAACGCAGTCTCCTTGCTCATGCTGTCTCCGTTTCGTCCGTTGGGGCTCCGACCGCCGCAGCTTCCCGCGCCGGTCGCTCCGGCACGAGGTCGAGAGACTCGAGCACGAGCTCCGAGAGCTCGCGCAGCTCGATCTCTCCCTGGTGGCCGGAGGTCTTGATCGCGTCTTCGTACATGGTCACGTCCTTGGGGCAGGA
>JBPCPR010000200.1:0-5283 GCA_050998925.1 Gaiellaceae bacterium | reverse complement strand
GGGGAGGACCCAGCCGGACGTATCGCGCAGCTCGGTGCGACCGGCGACGTGCGTGGCCATCCCTGGAGCCGTGTCGCCGGGGCAGACGGCGTTCACGCGGATCCCGCTCGGGCCGGCCTCGACGGCGAGGACCTGGACGAGCATGTTCAGCGCCCGCTTCGAGACGGAGTAGGCGCCGATCGTCGTCTCGCCCCAGACCCCGGCGTCGGACGACGTCATCGTGATGGATCCGCCGCCGCTCGCGCGCAGGTGCGGAAGGCATTCGACCGCATACAGGTATGGGCCGAACAAGTTTGTCTCGAGGACAGCATCCCAGGCCTCGTCGCTCGTCTCGGACAGACTCGAGTCGAGAAGGACGCCCGCATTGACGACCAGGGCGTCGAGGCCGCCAAGCGAGGCGACTGCCGCCTCCACGGACGCCCGCACATCTTCCGGGTCGCGGACGTCCGCTCGCACGAACGACGCGCCGGTTCGTGTCGCGACCTCCTGCGCCCTCGTCTCGTCTCGGCCGGTGAAGACCACTGCGGCCCCATCCGCGCGGAACCGGTCGACGATGGCCGCGCCGATGCCGGATGTTCCTCCGGTGACGAGAGCGCGGATACCTGGCAGACGCCCCATGGAGCGGCCGATCCTAGGGGATCGGGATTGCCGAGTCGATGCTCGTTCGGCGAGGGGGTCTTGAATCGCGAACGTCCAACTCGTTACGCTCCCCCGTCAGTCTCGTCTCGCGAGGGCGTGCGGCCCAGACGGGATCAACCCGAAAGGAGGTTGCATGGAGGCCACCAGCGCCCCGCCCCCGGCGGCCGGTCCTGTGGTAACGGGCTCCACCGAGCTGGCCCGGAACGCCCTCGGGCTCCCCCAGGTCCTGTTCTGCATCGTCACGGGCTCCGCGCCCCTTGCAGCGATGATGTTCAACGGCCCGCTGTCGGGCCTCGGCATCGGCATCTCCGTGCCGGCCGCCTTCATGCTGGCGACCGTTTCCTTCACGTTCTTCTCGGTCGGCTACATCGAGATGGCGCGGCGGGTGACCACCGCCGGCGGCATCTACTCGTACGTCTCGTACGGGTTCGGCCGGATCATCGGCCTCGGCGCCGCGGTCGGCGTCGCCGCCGCGTACATGCTGTTCGCCGTCGGCGTCAACGGCGTCACGTCGTACTTCGCACAGACGAGCATCCTCGATCTGTCCGGCGGCTTCGATCTGGACTGGCGCGTGTACGCCTTCTGCTTCCTGGCGCTCATGTTCCTGATCACGTACTTCCACGTCGAGATCGTCGCCAGGATCCTCGGGATCGCGCTGCTCGGCGAGATCGTCATCCTCATGATCTTCGCCTTCGCCGTGCTCTTTCAGGGCGGCGGCCCGGACGGCATCATCTGGTCCGCTCTCAACCCTGCTGGGATCTTCGGCGGCGGCGAGGGCGTCGAGGGCGCGGCCCGGGTGTTCGGCGCCGGAGCTGCCGGAATCGGTTTTTTCGCCGCGTTCTGGTCGTGGGTGGGCTTCGAGATGGCGCCCAACTACGCCGAGGAGGCCCGGAACCCGAAGAAGATGATGGCCTACGCCATCTACATCTCCTGCATCGGCCTCGGCGTCTGCTACACGTTCTGGACCTGGATGCTCGTCAGCGCGTACGGCGGCTCGAAGGATCAGTGGGCCTGGGCGGTGGCGGCGCAGTACTCGGGTGGAGTCGACGCGGCGGAGGTTCCTGCGGGCGTGGGGCTGCCGGACGGCAACTACGCGAGCGTCTTCTACCCGGTCGCAGAGCAGTTCGCGGGGGGCGTCATCAAGGACCTCTTCCAGGTGCTCATCATCACCGGCTCCTTCGCGTGCTCGCTCGCTTTCTGGAACACCGCCAACCGGTACCTCTTCTCGATGGGCCGGGAGCGCATCCTCC
The DNA here is from genome assembly GCA_050998925.1 of Gaiellaceae bacterium. Taxonomy (GTDB): domain Bacteria; phylum Actinomycetota; class Thermoleophilia; order Gaiellales; family Gaiellaceae; genus DASQGA01. Next base: position 3,394 of record JBPCPR010000200.1, on the reverse strand, counting down.
CGAGCATCCTCGGCCGGACGCACAGATCGCACAAGAGCCCTTACGTGGCGTCGGCCGTCGTGTTCGTGTTCGGCCTAGCGGTGACGTCGCTCTTCGCGTTCGGCATCGCCGGGGGCGGCCAGCGGGAAAAGCTCGGGATCGACGAGTCGAGCCCGATCACTGCACTGTTCCAGATCGGGACCTGGCTGCCATTCCAGGGAAACATGGTGCTCTTCCCGCTCATGGCGCTCGTCAGCATCGCGGTCATCATCTTCTTCCTTCGGCCCGAGAACCGCGACGGCTTCCACTGGTTCAAGACGCTCGTCGCACCCATCATCGGGGCCGGAAGCCTCGGGTTCGCCGTCTACCTCATGCTGCTGAACCGGGGCGCGCTCACCACCGGCGAGAACACGGGCTGGACGTACGCCGTCCCGTTCTACGCGCTCGGGATCTTCCTCGGGGGCTGTCTGCTCGGAGTCATCTATTACTTCCGTTCCAAGAAGCGGTACGAGGCTGTGGGCAAGTTCGTCCACGAAGAGGCCTAGGCGGGCCTCATCCGAGAATGGCGGGGCGGCTCTCCTGGGCCGCCCCGCTCGTGTGAGGAGGAGACGTGGAGGAAGAGCGCGGAGCGGTCGAGGTCGAAGGCGGCGCCGTCCGCTACCGCATCCTCGGCCACGGCGAGAGGACGCTCGTTCTCCTGCACGGTGGGCCGGGGGGCGGCAGTCTCTACCTCAAGCCGCTCGAGCGCCTGGCGGGCCGGGACCGGCGCGTCGTCCTCTACGACCAGCTTGGCTGCGGCGCGTCAGACCGACCCGATGATCCGTCTCTCTGGCGCGCGGACCGCTTCGTCGTCGAGCTCGAGGCGCTGCGCGCCCACCTCGAGCTCGACGAATTCGACCTCTACGGCCACTCGTGGGGCGGCATGCTCGCGACCGATTTCGCGCTCGCCCACCAGCAGCATCTGCGGAGCCTCGTCCTCGCCTCGACGATCGCCGACGCGTCTCTCCTGCGGCGCGAGATGGCTCGATTGCTCGAAGCCTTCCCGGAGGAGATCCGCGAGACGCTTCGCCGCCACGAGGAGGCGGGCACGACCGACTCGCCGGAGTACCAGGATGCGATCATGGCTGTGTACCGGGTCCACCTCTGCCGCTGCGATCCGTGGCCCCCGGAGGTGGTGCAGACCTTCGAGGACTTCGCCATGGACGTCTACGTTCCGATGTGGGGACCGAGCGAGTTCGCGTTCGACGGCAACCTGGCCGACTGGGACCGCGTCGGCCGGCTGCACGAGATCAACGTTCCCACGCTCATCACGGTCGGCCGCCACGACGAGCTGACGCCCGCGTGCAGCGAGCAGATCCACGCCCGCATCCCGGACTCGCGGCTCGCCGTCTTCGCGGACGGCTCGCACATGACCTTCTGGGAGGAGACAAACCGTTACCTTGAGGCGGTGGACGAATTCCTCCGGTCGGTCTAGGTGTCGCTCCGCACGGATATTCCCGACCAGCTTCAGTTCCGTGGCATCGAGCCACCCCGGGACGCGCGGGCCTTCACGATCGCCCTGGAGACCGCGGAGCCGTACGGGGGAGGGCGGATCGAGGGGCGGGTCGAGCGAGCGGAGAGCCGCCTCGATGCGCGCCCGATCTCGGTCGAGGTTCGCTGCACCGCAGCCTGGCTCGACGTCGCTCCCCAGCTCGTCGGCAAGAAGCGGATGCTGAGCCTGACTACGTACTGGGACCTTCGCAGTCGAGCAATTCCCGTCTGGCTCGAGGAAGACTTCTTCACGGAGCGTCTCGAGGTCGGCCCGCTCGACGACGCGAACTGGCGCCCGTTCGCGTTCCTCCTGCCCGAGGGCCTTCCGCGCGCCCTCGAGGGGACGTTCGTCTCCTTCCGGTGGCGGGTGGAGGTCCGCCGCCCGCGGCTTGTTGGCAGTGACACCGCCTCGGTCCCGCTCGTGATCCAGGAGCCGCCGACGCTTCCGATCGTCCGGATCGAGACGAGCCCGATCGGGACGTGGCGACTGCTCGAATGGCGGTCGGAGCACGAGACCGGCGGCAGCGGCGGTCCCTGCGCGGTCGAGTACGCGCGACGGCGCTCCGAGGAGATGCCGCTTCCCGGTGAGACCCGTGAGGCCGAGCTCGCGCGGCGTACGCGTGGCTAGCCTGTTCAGCGCGAGGATCCGACGGCTCCTCCTCGCCGCCGCCGCCGTCGCGGCCGCGCACGCCTGGATGGCGCCGGAGTCGAGCGCGGGGACGTGCCCGAAGCAGACGTTCCTGAGCTTCGGCGGCTACGCCTACGTTGCCCAGGCGCTCCCGGCGTCGACTGGGATCGAAGCCGGCGCCACGCTCGGGAATGGAACCCTCGACGAGCCGACGAGCGCGGACGGATGCAAGCGGCGACGCGAATCCGTCTCCGTCCGCAAGGCCGGCGGGATCGAATCGCGTGTCGCCGTCATGGTCTTCGGGCTACAGCCGATCTTCGTGCTCGGCTCCCGGTGCGACGGCTTCGAAGGTGACGAGCACTGGCGCTGCCTGCTGCAGCCGGTCGTCTTCGAGGGGCGGCGCTACACGGGTGTTCGCTATCCTCGCTCGCCCGGGCCACGACGCACCGTGGCCCACGGCCGTCCGCTCGGACGCGCGGAGGCCGGCGGGAGTGCCGTGACCGTCGTCCGGATCCCTCGCGTCCCGGCCTCGGTCGCGGTCGCCGTCGCGGGGCGTCCGAACGACGCCTACGTCGCCCCGGGCGTCTGCCCCTACGAGAGCTTCGAGAACGCGAGTCCGCGTGACGACCTGCGGCGCTGCCTCGAGAGCCCTGTCTGGTTCGTCTTCGACCCGCCCGGCGCTGCCGCCGGTGACTTGATCGTGGGAGTCGCCGACCGGCCGCTACCGCCGCAGCTCGCAGACGCGACGGTCAGCCTCGTGCGCCTCCCGGCCGCCACGGACGCGGTCCCGAAAAACCGGGCGGGCTCTGTCTCGGTCGGCCGCGTCCGTCCGAAGCTCCGCCTGACCGTCCCCGACCTCCCCGCCAGCCTCTACGAAGCGGTCGTGTCCTGTTCCCGCTGCGCGGCCTCGTACGGCGGGAAGACGGTGTTTCCCGCCGGCTCCTTCCTCGTCGGTGAGCCGACGAAGGGATCGAGTGGCGTCCGCGCCGTCTCCATCGCGCTCGCCGCCGGGGTACTCGTTCTTGCGGCCGCCTCCGTGGTCTTCTGGAGGCGAGGCCGGCGGCGGCGCGCTCTCAGAGATGGATCGGGAGGCGCCTGAAATGCCGTGGAAGAATGCGAAGAACCAGAAAGGAGCGATGACGACGAACGAACCCGATGTCCCGCCTGGCCCGGACTTCGACGCGATCGTTGTCGGGGCCGGCTTCTCGGGGCTCTACATGCTCTACCGGCTGCGCCTGCTTGGGCTCTCGGTGCGCG
>JBPCPR010000199.1:0-10087 GCA_050998925.1 Gaiellaceae bacterium | reverse complement strand
GCTCGTCCCTTCAGACGATCAGGAGCCCTCGCTCTTCGTAGACGTTGCTCCCGCCGCCGACCGAGACGCGCCAGACGGCGAGGGCGAGGGCGACGCTGGCGTCAATCGGCCGGGCCTTCTCGAGCTTTCGTAGCCGCCGCGGGTCGCCGTTCTCGTAGCGGTCGACGCCAGTCCAGGCGAGCTGCTCGCTGACGACGGGATCTCCCGCGTGTCGGAGCACCCCCTCGATCACCTGCCGCTCGAACGTCGCCAGGGCCTCCCGGTGAAGTCGGGAGCTCGGCTCGACGGGGAACACGGCGCTGTCCGAGAGCCGGGCCGCCACTTTCGGTTCCACGATCTGCGCCACTTCGCCGTCTCGGCCCTGATCGCCGAAGGGGCAGACATCAAACTCCTGCAGGCGATCGTCGGCCACGCATCCGCGACGATGACGCTCGATACCTACGGCCACCTAATGACCGCGCGCGTCTCCGAAGCTGCAACCCGTTACGACCCGCTGGCCGCGTCGGCGTCCGGCTGACAGCCTTTCTACCCCGCGGTAGACGAGCGGTAGACAGAGCGCCATTGAGGAAGGTCCGACCAGGCTTCAATCCGTTACTCTGAGCGGTGCGCGGACGTAGCTCAGTTGGTAGAGCATCAGCTTCCCAAGCTGAGGGTCGCCGGTTCGAACCCGGTCGTCCGCTCTCCGAGACCCCGCCCGCGCGGGGTTTTCGTTTGCTGGAGCGGGCTCAGGGCCGCAGCGAGGTCCGGAGAAGCCGCCACAAGGAACTCGTATGATCCGCTGAATGGTTCCCGGCGCCCCGCTCAAAGAGACGGAAGGTGGGCTCGTGCCCGGCGGGGAGGGTTGGTTCGTCGTGAACGCGCGGGAGGCCCGCTGGCGCCATGCCGACGGACGAGGGGCGCAGGTGTCCTTCGACGGGTGGCCGGATGGATATTTCCCGCAGGTCGGGATCAATCTCTTCGTGCTCGCGCCCGGCGAGCCGATCGGGATGTACCACTGGGAAGCCGACCAGGAGGACTTTCTGGTGCTCTCCGGCGAGGCGCTGCTACTCATCGAGGGCAGCGAGCGGCCCCTGCGGCAGTGGGACTTCGTGCACTGTCCCCCCGGGGCGGAGCACATCCTCCTCGGCGCCGGAACTGGGTCTTGCGCCGTGCTCGCCCTCGGCGCCCGGGAGCATCAGGACACTCCCGGCTGGGACGCCTACACCGTGGACGAGGTTGCGCTCCTCCACGGCGCCGGGGTCGACCAGGAGACGACCGAGGCGGAGGAGGCCTACGCGCGGGTTCAGCAGCGGGAGTCGACCCGATACCGCGAAGGCTGGCTTCCCGGGTCCGAGCCTGCTTAGGCGCTCTGGGCGACGACGACGGGCGCGCGGTCGACCTCGGCGAGGAGCGCGGCGACGACTGTCGGGTCGAACTGTGTCCCCGCGCACAGGCCCAGCTCCGCCAGGGCCTCCGCGGAGGAGAGCCGTGTCCCGTACACGCGCTCGGTCGTCATCGCGTCGTACGCGTCGGCCACAAAGACGATCCGGGCACCGAGCGGGATCGTCTCGCCCGCCAGCCCGTCGGGGTAGCCGCGGCCGTCCCAGCGCTCGTGGTGGTGCAGGATCCAGGTCGCGATCGGCTCGACTCCGAGGGACTGCAGCATGCGGAAGCCGATCTGGGGGTGCCGCTCGAGGACGAGCCGCTCCGCGTCGGAGAGCGGGTTCAGCTTCCGGAGGATCTCCTCGGGGATCGCGAGCTTCCCGAGATCGTGCAGTCGGCCGGCGAGGCGGACGAGCTGGATGTCCTCGGAGGAGAGCCCCAGGCGGGTGGCGATCTGCGCGGCGAGCTCGCCGACCGAGTGCGAGTGGCTGCCCGTGTAGGCGTCCCGGGCGTCCACCGCGTAGGCGAGCGTCGCGGCCGCGCGGAGGCGCGCTTCGCGGTCCGGCCCCTCGGCGAGCTTCTGGAGCTCGGCGAAGTCGACCGCGTCGGGATGGAAGAGGCGGGCCCTGCCCTTGCCGGCGCCTTTCGCCTCGTAGAGCGCTCGGTCCGCCGCCTGGACGAGCTCGCCGCGGTCGGAGGCGTGACGCGGGTACGTCGCGACCCCGGCCGACACGCTCATCCGTAGACCGGGCTCGAGCTCCGTCGCCGCGACCCGCTCCACGATCTTCTCGGCCACCGTAATGGCTTCTACCTCGTCGGTTCCAATCATGATCAGAGCGAACTCGTCGCCGCCGATCCGGAACGCTTCCTCGCTCTGCCGGAGCTCGCCCGCCAGGCGTGCGAGCACGCGGTCTCCGACCGGGTGGCCCCGGATGTCGTTGATCTGCTTGAAGTCGTCGATGTCCATGAGGCAGAGGCTCACGGCGCTCCCGGCCTCGTCGACCTCGGCGAGCACCGTGTCGAGCCGGTCATGGAAATATCCGTGGTTCCCGATGCCGGTCAGAGGGTCGATCGATGCGAGCCGCATAGCCTCGACGGCGCGGTGGACCGAGCGTTGGTAGAGCGCGATCGCGATCAGCGGCCCGGTCAGCGCACCCGCCAGGAACGGTGAGCGCTGCCAGATCACCGCGAGCATGAGGGTGACCGACGCCATGATCACGAACGGAACGACAGTCCAGCGCACGTAGCCGTAGGCGACCCGCTCGACGCGCTCGCGGCTGCTCCTCGCCACCACCGCCGCCAGCAGCCCGATGTTGACGATGTAGAACGCAAGCGAGCCGAGAGCTGCTTCCAGGCTGAGGCCCTGTAAGCCGTCGAGCGGCACCATCGAGGTCGCGCCTCCCGCGGCGGCTGCCGCGAGCGCGTAGATGGCCGTGTTGTAGACGATGCGGCTGGGGGCCTGGCGGCGCCTGATGCTCTCGACGAGGAGCATCGTCGTGAATGCGAGCACCGTCGCGGCCGACCAGCCGTAGATGACTGCGGTCCCGACTATGAAGACGTTGGCAAGCGAGGTCTCGCTCCTGTCCTGGTACTCGGCCTCGATCGGGACCGGAAACGCCTCGACGAACGCCGCCGCCGCAAAGAGCGCGAGCAGGCCTAGGAGCTCATCGGGCTCCGGGGTGGACCGGCCGAACACGACCGTCGCCGCGACCGCGACGGCGGCTCCCGCGAGCGCGACCGGAGCGACGATCGGCAGGAGCCAGATCGTCTCCCGCGGGAATCCGCGGAGGAGCGGCCTCAGGAGCATGGCCTCTTGCTCGCCCCGTCCTACGTCCAGGTCCAGCCGTCGAGCTGTCCGCCCGCGACGGCGGCGGCCAGCGCGGTCAGCGTCAGAAAGAGAACGCGTGTCCGCTTTCCATGGAGCATGTCGTAACCCCTTGTCCGGCCGGGGGCCGCTCCCGGACATTCGTCTCGAGCAAGGAAAGTATTGCACCCGGGCGGGACACCCCGACATCCCTCGAAGTGGTGATTGAAGCGACTCGGGGCTCTGATGCCTTTTGGCAATCCTAGGAAGGTATCGGCCGAACGGGTGCACGCGCCGGGTTCTCGGAGGCGGCCCTACGATCGCGGGATGGCAGTCTCGACCCCGCCTGCAGCTCGACCCGACCTTCCACGCCGCCTGCTCGACCGAACTCCCGCTCCGCTGCTCGTGATCGGCGCCGCCCTTTCGGTCCAGTGTGGCGCCGCGCTCGCGACGACGCTCTTCGAGGAGGCAGGCGCGCTCGGCGCCGTCTGGTTGAGGCAGGCCATCGGCGCGGCGATCCTCGTCGCGCTGAGCCGGGGTGCGCTCCGCCGCCTTCGGGGGCGGCCACTCGCGCCCGTGCTCGCGCTGGGCGGGATCCTCGCCGTCATGAACGCGCTCTTCTACGAGTCCATCGACCGGATTCCGCTCGGAGTCGCCGTCACCGCCGAGTTCCTGGGCCCGCTCCTCGTCGCGGCGATCGGATCGCGCCGCGTCGGGGACTTCCTCTGGGTCCTCCTCGCCGGCTCAGGCGTGGCGCTCCTCGGGAGCCCGAGCGTCGACGTCGACCGACTCGGGCTCCTGCTCGCGCTCGGCGCGGGTGGTTGCTGGGCGCTGTACATCGTCGTCGGCAAGCGGCTCATGTCGACCTGGCCGCTCCTGGACGGCCTGACCGTCTCGATGCTAGTCGCGGCCGTCCTGATGGCGCCTCTCGGGGTCGCCTCCGCCGGAGGTGCGCTCCTGGACCCGTCCCTGCTCGCGGTCGCGGTCGTCGTCGCGCTCCTGGCCTCGGTCGTTCCCTACGTTCTGGAGCTGAGCGCGTTGCGCCGGATCCGCGTCTCCTCGTTCGGGATTCTCATGAGCCTCGAGCCTGCGGCCGCGGCGCTCGCGGGTATCGTGATCCTCTCGCAGCGGCTGACGCTGCTCGAGTTGGTGGCCATCGTGCTCGTGATCGTCGCTTCCATCGGGGCGAACCGTCGGGCGGCAGCGGTGCCACCACCCGTCTGATTAGCCTCTTGGAGGTTCGGGCACGAAAAGGTATGGCTGAGCGATCTCTCCCAGCGCAGATCGACGCGCTCCTCGACCGGGGAGAAGAGCAGGGGTGCCTTCACATCTCCGAGTTGCACCAGTTCGTCCAGGTGCACGAGCTCGACGAGCCGGGGGTGGAGGAGCTGTACGACCTCGTGGAGTCGCGCGGGATCGAGGTCACAGACGACTGTGCCCGAGAGGAGACAGTCCCGGCGGCGTACCTGAACGGTGAGCTCGCGACCGCGACCACCGACGCGCTCCAGCTCTTCCTGAACGAGGTCGGGCGTCATCCGCTCCTGACCGCGCGCGAAGAGGTGGAGCTTGCGAAGCAGATCGAGCGAGGCGATAAGACCGCGAAGGACCGGATGGTCAACTCGAACCTCCGGCTGGTGGTCTCGATCGCCAAGCGCTACCAGGGCCACGGCCTGTCGCTCCTCGACCTGATCCAGGAAGGCATCATCGGCCTGATCAGGGCCGTCGAGAAGTTCGACTGGCGGCGGGGCTACAAGTTCTCCACCTATGCGACCTGGTGGATTCGTCAGGCCGTGCAGCGCGGCGTTGCGAACAAGGCGCGCACGATCCGGATCCCGGTGCACATCGTCGAACGCGAGCAGAAGATCTCGCGGGCCGAGCGGGATCTGTGGGCGAAGCTGGAGCGCGAGCCGACGGACAAGGAGATCGCCAAGGCGACGAAGCTCCCGGTGAAGCAGGTACGCGAGGCGCGGCAGGCGGCGCGGGTGGTTGCGAGCCTCGACAAGCCGCTGGGCGAGGGGAACGACACGTCGTTCGGTGACCTGGTCGCGGGCGAGTCGCCCGAGCCGTCCGAGGAGGTGCACGTGAGCCTTGCGGAGCAGGCACTTCGGCACGCGGTCGGCGAGCTTCCGGAGAAAGAGCGCGAGGTGATCAAGCTTCGCTATGGCATGGACGGCGATGCAGGGCCCGTGTCGCTCGAGGAGATCGGCCGTAGGCTGGGCGTCACCCGCGAGCGTGTGCGGCAGATCGAGGCGCGGGCGCTGGAGCGGCTGTCCGAGCTCCGCGAGCTCGAGTCGCTGCGCGAAGCCGCTTAGACACAGCAGCATTCGGCCTCCATCGAACATATGTTCTATAGTGCCTGTATGGCGCAGGCGCAGTACCTCGAGGAGGAGTGCAAGAACGCGCTGAACCGCGTGCACGAGTCGAGCCGCGTTCCATTCCGGTGGACGGTGAACCCGTACCGGGGGTGCACGCACAGCTGCCACTACTGCTTCGCACGGGCCTACCACGCCTACCTCGACCTCGGGGTCGGCGACGACTTCTCCTCCAAGATCGTCGTCAAGGTCAACGTCGTCGAAGCTCTCCGGCGCAACCTGGCTTCGCCCCGCTGGGAGGGCGAAACGATCGCGATGGGCACGGCGACCGATCCGTACCAGCACTGCGAAGGCCGCTACAGGCTGACGCGCGGTGTCGTCGAGGCGCTGGCGGACTTCCAGAACCCGCTCTCGATGCTGACGAAGTCCACGCTCGTCCTGCGTGACCTCGACCTCTACAGGCGGCTGAACGAGGTCGCGGGCCTCAGCGTCTCGATGAGCGTGGGCATGCTCGACGAGACGGTGCGGCGCGTCGTCGAGCCGGGAACGCCCCCGGGACGGAAGCGGCTCGAGATCCTCGCGCGCTTCGCGGACGCTGGCATCCGCACTGGCGTTCTCGTAGCGCCGCTCCTGCCGGGGCTGACCGACGACGAGGAGCACCTGGACGAGGTGATCGGAGCCTGTGCGGTGGCGGGAGTGCAGTGGGCGACTCCCATCGTCCTCCACGTACGCCCCTCGATCCGAGAGCACTTCATGCCGTGGATGGAGCGCACGTATCCATGGCTCTACCCGCGCTACGTCGAGCTGTACGGACGACGGGCCTACGCACCGAAGGCATATCAGCAGGAGATCTCCGAGCGCTTCGCACGCCTGCGGCTCCGCCACGGCCTTGGCTCGAGCCGCGCGCCGGCGACGAGGGCGCAGCCGGACTCGCGGGCTGACCGCCAGCTCGCACTCACGGTGTAGGGGGCCGTCATACCGGCCAGAATGGCCACGTGCCGCTTCGCATCGAGGACTACGGGCTGATCGGCGACACGCAGACGGCGGCCCTGGTCGGGCGCGACGGGTCGATCGACTGGCTCTGCACACCCCGGTTCGACTCGGGAGCGTGTTTCGCCGCGCTCCTCGGGACGCCCGAGCACGGTCGCTGGCTGGTGGCGCCGAAAGGTGAGGCACGGCCGGCGGGGCGGCGCTACCAGGACGGGACGCTCATCCTCGAGACGGACTTCGAGACGGACGAGGGATGCGTCCGCGTCACCGACTTCATGCCGCCGCGCCAGCGAGACCCCGACCTGGTCCGGATCGTGGAAGGCCTCACCGGCCGCGTCGAGATGCGGATGGAGCTGGTCGTCCGCTACGACTACGGCTCCGTCGTCCCGTGGGTGCGCCGGATCGACGACGCGACGACGTGCGTCGCCGGTCCCGATGCCCTCTGCCTGCGGACCCCGGTCGACACACGGGGAGAAGACCTCTCGACCGTGTCGGACTTCGTCGTGTCGGAAGGAGAGCAGGTGCCTTTCGTCCTGACCTGGTTCCCGTCGAACGAGCCGCTGCCGCGAGAGCACGAGCCGGGTCGAGCCCTCGCCGAGACCCAGGCCTGGTGGCGGGAGTGGACGGACGCGTGCACCTACGAAGGGCCGTGGCGGGACGAGGTGGTGCGGTCCCTGATCGTCCTGAAGGCGCTCACCTACGAGCCCACGGGCGGAATCGTCGCGGCTCCGACCACCTCGCTGCCGGAATTCCTCGGCGGCGTCCGCAACTGGGACTACCGATATTGCTGGCTCAGAGACGCGGCCTTCACGCTCGACGCGCTCCTGGAGGCCGGTTTCACGAGCGAGGCCGAGGCCTGGCGCGACTGGCTCCTGCGGGCGATCGCCGGGGATCCGGCTGACCTCCAGATCATGTACGGAGTCGCTGGCGAGCGGCGTCTGACCGAGTTCGAGGTGCCCTTGCTCCCGGGCTACCTGGGAGCGAGGCCGGTTCGCATCGGGAACGCCGCGTCCGACCAGCTGCAGCTCGACGTCTACGGCGAGGTCATGGACGCGCTCTACCACGCCGAGGCACTAGGTCTCGACGCCGACTCGAGGGCCTGGGCGATCCAGAAGAAGCTGCTCGACCGCCTCGAGTCGGACTGGCGGAAGCCGGACAACGGGATCTGGGAGGTCCGCGGCCCGCGTCGCAACTTCACGCATTCGAAGGTGATGGCCTGGGTGGCCGCCGATCGGGCAGCGCTGGCCGTGCACAGCCACGCCGACGGATCCGTCAATCGCTGGCGGCGCCTGCGCGAGGAGATCCACGACGAGGTCCTGCGGGAAGGGTTCGACCCGGAGCTGAACTCGTTCGTCCAGTCGTACGGCGCGAAGAAGCTCGACGCGAGCCTCTTGCTCGTGCCCCTGGTCGGGTTCCTGCCCCCGTCCGACGGGCGGGTGCGGGGCACGGTCGAGGCGATCGAGCAGGATCTCTGCGAGGACGGTTTCGTCATGCGCTACCGCCACGACGAGGAGACGGCGAGCGTCGACGGGCTGCCGCCCGGCGAGGGAGCCTTTCTTCCGTGCACGTTCTGGCTGGCCGACAACCTGAACCTGATCGGGCGCCACGATGATGCGGTGGCGCTCTTCGAGCGACTGCTCGCGCTCCGAAACGACCTGGGTCTCATCTCGGAGGAGTACGACCCGCGGACCGGGCACCTCGTCGGGAACTTCCCCCAGGCCTTCAGTCATGTGGAGCTCGTGAACACCGCCACGAACCTCTCCCAGCCGCCTGACCATCCCTTGCCGCGCTGGGAGCGCTTTCAAGAGCTCGCAAAGCGGATTTGACCTCCGGACCTGCTGTTTTTGGCGATCGGACGCGGGGTAGGGAATCTTCGAGCAACCAAAGGAGCAGGCATGGAGCACATCAAGGACGTCATGACGCAGAACCCGACGAGTTGCGATCCGTCGACCACAGTCGTCGAGGCTGCGAAGGTGATGGCCTCGGAAGACGTCGGCTCGATCCCGGTCGTCAAGGACGGTCGGCTGGTCGGCATGGTCACCGACCGCGACATCGTCTTGCGGGCACTGGCCGAAGGCCGTGACCCGACTTCGACCACGGTCGGGGAAATCGCCTCGAGCGGCCTCGAGACCCTGTCACCGGACGACGACCTCGACGCGGCGCTCAGGAAGATGGCTTCGAGCCAGGTCCGTCGGCTGCCAGTCGTCGAGGGAGACCAGCTCGTGGGCATCGTCGCGCAGGCCGACGTGGCGCGCCGCGGTGACGACTCGGAGACCGGTCAGGTCGTCCAGGAGATCTCCCGCTAGTAGTCCGAGTCCGAAGGCAGAGCGAAGGGCGGCTCCGGCCGCCCTTCGCCGTTCTAGAGCCCGCGCCGTGTCCAGAGGACGGCGGCGAGAACGACGACCACGGTCGAGACGACGAGACCGACGATCCAGGCGTCGATGTCCTGCGTGCCGAGGATCGCCGCGAGCGCGGTTCCGATCCCGATGATTCCGAGCGTCATGGCGACGCGAACGGTGAAACGCTCCAGGGCCCGCGTGCGAGCGTGCTCGCCGGGCGGGGCGTCGACGCCGTCACTACGTCCGAAACGGGCCACGAGGTGACTCTAGCCGCTCAGGTGGCTGGAGTTTGGCTGGACTCGACACGTCGCTTGAGCGCCTGGTTCAGCTCGCGGAAGCCCTCGTGCGTGTTGTCGAGCATGCCACCCAACATCGGCGTGAGGAGGCCCTTGAAGACCTCTCGCTGGACGAAGCGGGTTCGTCCCCCGCCCAGGTCCTCGAGCTCGAAGTGATGCTCTCCGTCGAAGAGACCGGGCACGAGAACCTTTCCTAGCCAGGCGAATTCCCGCCGGGGCTCGGCCGCGATGACCGTGGGCTTGAATCGCATCCCCTTCTTGCCGGGAGGAACGATGCGAACGTCGAGCTTGGCGCCCTTCTCGGCCCGACCCGAGATGCGCTTCACGAACGGGTTCCACTCGGGGTAGGCATCGAAATCCATGAGGACGCTCCAGACACGCTCCGGAGGACCGTCGATCTCGATCTCGTCCCGGATCTCCCGCATGACCAGGACGGTACTAGACCGGCGAGCCGAGGAGAATCGCCCGAATCTCCTGGTGGCTTTCCTCGTTCGGCGACTCGGAGATCACCGTCGCGGGCCGCTCGAAGCGGTCGAGGGCATCGCGGAGCGGCTCTGCGCGAAGGGTTCCCTCTCCGTAGGGCAAGTGCTTCGTCTCGTTTCTGTTCGCGTACTGGATCGCCGAGAAGTGGAGGTGGAACGGCGCCTCGGGCTCGAGGAGCTCGTCGGCCGCTCCTAGCACCGACGCGAACGCCTCGGGGTCGGTGAACGCCCCGTCGGTGACCGCGTGCAGGTGCGCGAAGTCGATCACAGGCCGCACCCACGGAAGCTGCGCGGAGATCGCGAACACGTCCTCGGCGCTGCCGAGCTCGCGGACGCGGCCCATGATCTCGATCCCGAACGGCACGCCCCGTCCCTTTGCCTCGAGGCACTCGCGCAGCTCGACGAGCTGCTCGATGACGGCGGCGAGCGCGTCCTCGCGCTCGCGGCCGAGCAGGAAGCCCGGGTGGAAGACGACGACCTCGGCGCCGCAGGCGAGCGCCAC
>JBPCPR010000194.1:0-5485 GCA_050998925.1 Gaiellaceae bacterium | reverse complement strand
ACGACGCCGAGGTCGACGAGCGAGATGACGGGGATCTCCGGGTCGGGAATCTCCGCGAGGGCCGCCCAGACCGCCTCACCGGTCACCATGATGCCCCCGGGATCGAGCGGCGCACCATCGTCATCTCGTCCCAGAGCGCTCGAAACCCGTCCGAGTGGCCGTTCCGCGGCGCTGGAGCGGCCTGAGCGGGCGTCCAGCCGAGCTGCGCCGGCATGCGATCTGCGAGTACCGTGGCGAGCTCTCCCTCGAGCACCCCGAGCGCCTGTCCCCAGAGCGAGTCGACCGCGGCTCGAAAGCGTGGCTCGTCGCGGAGGCGGTCGGCCCACATCTCTGCATGCAGGCGGTGGTAGACCTCCTCGCGATCCATCTTTGCCGCGAGGCCCGCGAGCTCCGGGTCGGGATCCGCCTTCAGCGCCTCGAGCCGGATCGTGTCGGCGGCCTCGTAGAGAACGCGCCGCGCGATCGTGTCCGCCCAGTCCAGGAGCCGTAGCTCGACGAAGGGCGCGCAGCGGTACTCCTCCGGCGCGCGGTCGAACGCGAGCTCGTCCGCCGTCGTGTCCAGGTCGCGCGCCGCCAGCTCGTAGAGAGCCCGGGCGTGCCCGATCTCGTTCTGGGCGATCGAAGAGAAGGCGACGTCCTCCTCGAGGAAGGGGGCAATGCCTGTCCACTCGGAGTCTCGCCAGCCGAGGACGAGCTCGTCGTCAGCGATCTCGAGGAGCCGCTGTGCCCGCTCGCTCACGTGCCTCCTTCAGCTTCGCTTTCAGGGAGTACCCGTCGACGCGGTGATAGCTCTTCTGGAGCTCGTCCGGGAAGTCGCTGACGTGGCGGAGGGCTGCTCGGGGCACGAGCCAGAGCGCCACGGACTCCTGCCGGCGCCCGTACTGCTCCCGTGCGTAGGCCTCGGCGAAGGCGTCGTCGGGCGCGGTGATGGAGCCGGCGTGCTGGAAGGCCTGGCCCTTCCGCTCCTGCCGGAAGACCTCGTAGATCACGCGGCATCGGCCAGGACGGCCTGCCGCACCCAGGCCTCCTGGTCGCGGAAGCGCCGGCGGAGGTCGAGTCGCTCCTGGCTCTTGGGCCCGTGTCCGGTGACCACGTGCTTGAGCTCGTCCCAGTCCGGCTCGGTGTACTGCCAGACCTCGGTCTCGTCGTCCTTTCGAAGCGCGGGGTCCGGCACGGAGAGCCCGAGCTCCCAGATCTGGGGCACGTACCCGTCCAGGAACTGCTGGCGGGCGTCCTCGTTCGCCTGGCTCTTGATGCGCCACTCCACCATCGGATCCGAGTCGGCGGCGATCGGATTTCCGTGGAACTGCATGAGCGGGCCCCACCACCGGTCGATCGCATCCTGGACGAGCCCCCGCTGTTCGTCCGTGCCGTTCACGAGCGTCAGGACGACGTCGCGGCCGTGGAGGATGTGGAAGGACTCTTCCCAGCAGATCTTCTTCATGATCCTGGCGTACGGGGCGTAGGAGCACTTGAGGAGGGCCTTCTGGGAGATGATCGCGGCTGCGTCCACGAGCCAGGCGATCACGCCCACGTCCCCCCAGGTCTTCGTCGGGTAGTGGAAGACGTTGTGGAACTTCGACTTGCCGGAGACCAGGTCGTCGAGGCACTGCTCGCGCGGCTTCCCGAGGTCTTCGACGACCCGGTAGATGAGCTGCGCGTGCCCGACCTCGTCCTGCACCTTGGCCGTGAGCGCTAGCTTCCGCTGGAGGGTCGGGGCGCGCAGGATCCATTCGCGCTCGGGTAGGACGCCCATGAGCTCCGAGTTTCCGTGCATCTCGATGAACTTGACGAGGCGGGCTCGGTACTCGTCCGGCATCCAGTCCCCCGTCTCGACCTGGCCGCCGCCTTGGACGTACTCCTTGAACTCGGCTTCGCGCGTCATCTCGCCTCCCGACCAAACGGTCGTTAGGGTGTCACTCTAGCGTGACTACCCGCCGCGCAGAGCTCTCACGCCACGCCGCCCGGCTCTTCGCGGAGAAGGGCTATCACGGGACGTCCGTGGGCGACCTCGCGCAGGCCCTCGGAGTCCAGAAGGGGTCGCTCTACGCGCACATCGGCGGCAAGCAGGAGCTTCTCTACGAGGCCATGCGCGAGGGTGCGGACGCCTTTCATCGCGGGCTCGACGCGATCCCGGACGAGCTCGTTGTGACCGAGCGCATCCGCCTGGCGCTCCGGGCGCATCTCGCGACCGTGGGCGAACAGCTCGACGTGGCGACGATCTTCGTCCAGGAGTGGCGGAACCTCGAGGGAGAGCATCGTGAGGAGATCCTGGCCGACCGCCGCCGTTACGAGGACCGCATCCGGGCCCTCTTCCGGGAGGGCCGCGAGCTCGGAGAGCTGCGTTCAGACCTAGACGAGTCGGTCGCTGCGCTCGTCTTCCTCTCGGCTGCCAACTGGGCGTACACCTGGCTTCGGCCGGAAGCCGACACCGACGACCTGGCCGACCGCTTCTACGCGCTCCTGGTCGACGGCATGCGCGGCTATTCGACGCCGGCGTGACGCGCGCGCTCCTGATCGTCAACCCGACCGCGAGCCGCGTGACCCCGGAGCTCACGGACGCGGTGGCGGAGACACTGGCGGCCGGCGGCGAGGTCGAAACGGTCGCCACTCAGGGTCCCGGTCACGCGCGAGAGCTCGCCGAGGCGAGCACGGGCTACGACCGCGTCTACGTCTTCTCGGGCGACGGGGGCTTCAACGAGACCGTGAACGGCATGCGCGGCGACGTCCCGATCGGGTTCGTTCCCGGCGGTGGGACGAGCGTGCTCCCGCGGGCGCTCGGCCTGCCCCACGACGCGCTCGAGGCCGCCCGCATCCTGGCCCGCACGAGCGCGGTGCGGCGGATCTCACTCGGCCGGGCCAACGGCCGGCGGTTCACCTTCTCAGCCGGCCTGGGGCTCGATGCCGAGCTGGTTCGGGCCGTGGACGGTCTTGGGCGCCATGCGACCGGCCGCCCCGGCGATGTTGCCTTCGCCGCGATGCTCGCACGCCTCCTGATTGAGCACCGGGCACGCTTTCGGCCTTCGATGACCGTCCGGGGGCGCGGCCGCGTCGCGTTCGCGCTCGCGGCGAACTGCGACCCCTATCCCTACCTCGGCCGCCTGCCGGTCCACGTGGCGCCGCTCGCGCACTTCGAGGACGGCCTGGACGTCGTCGCCCCGCGCGGGCTTGCGCCCTGGCAGCTGCCGAGGCTGGCGGCGTGGGTGCTCGGGTGGCCCGGACAGCACCACTCCGCTGAGGTGCTCTATCTCCGCGACCGCGACCTGGTGGAGATCGACTGCGACGATCCGACCCCCCTCCAGGTCGACGGCGAGGATCTCGGCGACGTGACCGAGGCCGTCTTCGAAGCGGATCGGGATGCGTTGAGCGTCCTCGTCTCGGGTACTAATGCACCATGACCCAGGTGGCGCCTGCGGAGCCTGACGTGCGCCGGGTCATCGGCGACGGCGGCGACCGTGCGGACGGCGAGGTGGCGGGGCTCACCAAGACCGACTTGCTTGCCATCTACCGGAGCATGGTGCTGCTCAGGGCTTACGACGAGCGCTCGGTCGTCTACCACCGGCAGGGGCGGATCGGCACCTACGCCATCTACTGGGGCCACGAGGCCATTCAGGCAGGAGCTGTGCATGCCCTGGCGGACGAGGACTGGATCTTCCCGTCCTACCGCGAGTCCGCGGTCGGTCTGCTGCGGGGAATGCCGCCCGAGACGATCCTGGCCTGGTGGCGCGGGCATCCCGCCGGCTGGTGGAACCCGGCCGAGTTCCGCGTCGCCTCGATCGTCGTCCCGATCGCATCGCAGGTCCCGCACGCGGTCGGGCTCGCCTGGGGCAAGAAGCTCCGCGGGGAGACAGCCTGCTCGCTCGCTTTCTTCGGGGACGGGGCGACCTCCGAGGGAGCTTTTCACGAGGGCGCCAACTTCGCGGCGGTGATGGCCGCGCCGGCAATCCTCCTCTGCAACAACAACGGCTGGGCCATCTCGACCCCGGTGTCGGCGCAGACGCGGGCGGAGACCCTCGCCGACAAGGCACTCGGCTACGGGATGCCCGGCGTTCGCGTCGACGGGGGCGACGTCCTGGCCGTCTACGAGGCGACCTGCGAGGCCGCGGAGCGCGCTCGCGCGGGCGGCGGCCCGACGTTCATCGAGGCGGTCACCTACCGGATGGCTCCTCACGCGACGGCCGACGACCCGAGCGCGTACATCGAATCCGAGCGCGTCGAGCTCGAGCGCGAGAACGAGTGCCTCGTCCGCTTCGACCGCTATTTGCGCCGAGCCGGCTTCCTCGACGACCGGGTGGCAGAGGAGCTTCGCGAAGAGGCGCTGGCTGCCATGAAAACAGGGATCGCAGCCGCAGAGGGGCTGCCGCCGCCAGATCCCGAGCTGGTCTTCACGCACGCGTACGCGGACCCGCCACCGGACCTTCGCGATGCCGGCTAGGACGCTCGTCGAAGCGGTGAACGACGCTCTCCAGGTCGAGATGGAGCGAGACTCCGACGTCATGGTGCTCGGCGAGGACGTCGGGATGGCGGGGGGCGTCTTCCGGGCTACCGTGGGGCTCCGGGACCGTTTCGGCCCCGACCGCTGCGTCGACACGCCGCTCGCGGAAGCCGGGATCCTCGGGAGCGCGGTCGGGCTCGCGATGGCGGGCTGGCGCCCGGTCTGCGAGATGCAGTACGACGCATTCAGCTATCCGGCCCTCGACCAGCTCATCTGCCACGTCGGGCGCTACCGATGGCGGACGGGCGGGGCGATGGACTTCCCGATCACGATCCGCATGCCCTACGGGGGCGGGGTTCGCGCACCCGAGCTCCACGAGGACTCGCCCGAGACCTACTACGTGCACACCCCGGGGATCAAGGTTGCGATCCCGTCGACTCCCGCCGATGCCAAGGGGCTCCTTGCGGCGGCGATCCGCTCGGAGGACCCGGTCGTCATCTTCGAGCCCAAGCTCCTCTACCGGACGGCCCGGGGCGAGGTGCCGGACGGCGAGCACGTCGTTCCGCTCGGCCAGGCGCGGGTGGTCCGGGAGGGGGACGACCTCAGCCTGATTGCCTACGGCGCCATGGTGCCGGTGGCGCAGCGCGCCGCCGACGAGCTGGACGCAAGCGTCGAGGTGCTCGATATCAGGTCGCTCCGCCCACTCGACGAGGGCGCGATCCTCGCGAGTGCCGCCAAGACGGGGCGGGTCGTGATCGTGCAGGAGGCGCCGAGAACCTGTGGCTTCGCCGCGGAGATCGCCGCCCGCCTCGCCGAAAAGGCGATCCTCGATCTCCGAGCGCCCGTAATCCGGGGCACCGGCTATGACGTGCCGTATCCGTCCTGTTCGATCGAGGACGAGGACATGCCGACGCCGGAGCGAGTCGCGGCGGCGGCCCGCCGGCGTGTCCAGTTTTGAGCTCGATGGCGTACGAGGTCACGCTTCCGGATCTCGGTGAGGGGGTCGCCGAGGGCGAGATCGCACGCTGGATCGTGGAAACTGGCCCAGCG
>JBPCPR010000297.1:0-3625 GCA_050998925.1 Gaiellaceae bacterium | reverse complement strand
ACGAGCCCGGGAGCGATCACCGTCTCCACGAGAGACTGGTCGACCCGGACGACCACGCTCACGGCACGGGCCGCGACGAGCGGCAGGCGGTCCTCCCTCAGTCTGATCGCCGACGTCGCGTACGTCTGGCCGCGGGAGACGACCTGAACGCGGCCGAAGAGGTCCTGGCCCCACGCGAGCAGGCTCGCCAGGTCGGCATTCCTCCGCGCGCGGCTGGGGCTCCCCAGGACGAAGGTGTAGATCGTGACGCCGTCGCGCCGCGCCGCGGCGAACTGGCACCAACCGGCGGCGTTGGTGTGACCCGTCTTGACTCCGATCAGCCCGGGGTAGCGGCCGAGCAGGTCGTTCCAGGCGAACAGGGAGCGGCCCCCGCCGATCTTGGCGCTTTGCCTGGCGACGAGTCGTCTGACCAGAGGCTTCTTCATCGCCGTACGTGCGAGCTTCAGGAGGTCGCGGGCGGAGGAGTAGTGGCCGGGGACGTCGAGGCCGTCGGGCCGAACGAAACGCGTGTGCGTGAGGCCGAGCCGTCGCGCCTTCGCGTTCATGAGCCCGACGAAACGCGAGACGTCGCCGGCAGTGCCGGCCGCGAGCGCAAAGGCGGCATCGTTCGCGCTCTGGATGAGCGCCGCGGCGAGGAGGTCGCGGACCGTCAGCTTCTCGCCGACCTGGAGGTGGACGCTCGACTCGCCAACCGCCGCTGCAGTCGCACGGACGGTCACCAGATCGCCGGGCCGCTTGCGGTCGAGCACGACGATAGCGGTCATCAGCTTCGTGATACTCGCCATCGGAAGCTCGCGCGCCGCGTTTCGCGCGTAGAGAACCTCTCCCCTCCCCGTCGCGACGAGCACCGCACGGGCGCTCGACGGCGGTGGATCGACGGCCGCCTCCGCGGGCGAAGCGGCCGCCAGGGCGACGAGGACGAGCAGGAGCCGGCGGCGCACGGTGGCCAATGTAGCTGGCGGACTAGAATCACCTCGCGATGGCGTCCGAGGAGCGAGAGACCAAGCCCGCGCGCGTCCGCGGGGTGGAGCGCTCGTTCGAAGTTCAGATCGGGTCGCTGGGCGGCTTCGATCTGCGTCCGACGCGATTCTTCGTCTGGGCCGGCGAGGAGCGGGAGGGTCGCGAGCGTGTCGTTCCCCTCGACAGCCCGCCTCGCAACCTCAAGATCCCTCGCCGCGAGCGGCACGTCGAGGTCGGCCTCGTGCGTGCCCGCACGCTCGGGAACCCACTCATGACGATCGCGCTCGCCGGTGTGCACGCGGCCAAGAAGGTCAGTGCCGAGCGGCGACGCCGTGAGCTCGAGCGCTTCCCTGATAAGGAGGAGCCACGGCTATGAGCGACTTGGAGCGGAACAAGAAGACGGTCACCGCGTTCTACGACCTGATGTTCAACGAGTGCCGGCCGGCCGACGCCATCGAGCGGTACGCCGGCGACGAGTACACCCAGCACAACCCGGCAGTGGCGGATGGCAAGCAGGCGTTCATCGCATACTTCACCGAGATGGCCGAGGAGTACCCTGGCAAGCGAGTGACCTTCGAAAAGGTCATCGCGGAAGACGACTACGTCGTGCTGCACTGTCGGCAGGAGTGGCCGGGGGAGACGTGGGCAGGCATCGATATCTTCCGGCTGGACGCCGAGGGGAAGGTCGTCGAGCACTGGGATGTCCTCCAGGTCGTCCCGGAAGGGTCGAAGAACGACAACACGATGTTCTAGACGTCGCTAGCGGATGCGGATGCGCTGGCCCACGCTCAAGGAGAGCGGGTCGATTCTCGGGTTCAGCGTGATCAGCTCGTCCGTCGTCGTCTGGAAGCGCGCCGCGATCGCATCGAGGGTGTCGCCGGGTCGCACGCGGTAGAACCTCCTGGCGGGCGGGGTCTCGCCCGCCGTGGTCGTCGGCGGCTGGGTCACGCTCGTTCCCGGTTCAGTGACCGCGGGAGCTTGGGTCGGAGTCGGAGTCGCGCCGCTGTTCGCATTGAGGGCACGGTGCACGACGAGCACGAGCACCGTTGCCGCCACGAAGAACGCCACTGGCGCGAGCAGGCGCGGACCCCAATCGCGGACCTGGTCGCCGTCTACCACCCGGCCACCCCCCAGACTTCCCGCCGCAGGCGGGCGGCCTCCGCCGCCGCGGCCTTGCGCCAGTCGGCGCCGTCGACCCGAAAGGCGTAGATGATCGAGCGGGAGACCGGCACGAGCGCACTGGACGGCCCGCTCGTGAACGCCCGGGCCACGTCCGCCGGTGTCGCGCCCTGGGCGCCGATCCCCGGCAGGAGCAAAATCGCCTTCGGCATCAGCCGCCTCGCCTCTCCGACCGCCCGGGGATAGGTGGCGCCGACCACCGCACCGACGCTCGAGATGCCGCTGTTCCCCACGAGCTCCGCACCCCACTGATCCACCAGCTCCGCGAGGTGGTGCCAGACCCGCCGCCCGTCGGAGGTCGCCAGGTCCTGGACGTCCACGCTCCCCGAGTTCGACGTGTGGACGAGGCAGAAGATGCCGGTCCCGGAGCGCCGGCACGCCGCGATCATAGGTTCGACGGAGTCGCTCCCGAGGTACGGGTTCACCGTCAGCGCATCGACCGCTGGAGGGGAGCCGTCCTCGTGCCCCTCGAGGTACGCGTCCGCGTACGCCCGCTCCGTCGAGCCGATGTCGCCGCGCTTCCCGTCCGCGATCACCATGAGGCCGGCGGTCCGAGCGTAGGCGCATACGGCCTCGAAGGCGCGCGCCCCGTCAGCTCCGAGCGCCTCGAAGAAGGCGAGCTGAATCTTCACTCCGACGACGTACGGGCACACCGCGTCCACGAGCCCCGTACAGAAGCGGGCACACGCATCGGCAGCCGCCGCCCGGCCGGCGTGGGCGCCGGCCCGAAGCTCGACCGGAAGCAGCTCTGCACGCGGGTCGAGGCCGAGGAGGAGCTGGCTCCGCTTCCGCCCCACCGCCTCCGCCACCCGGTCAGCGAATGCTCCCGCCGAGATCGTGGGTGCGGCCTCGAGCTCCTGCCTCATGAACGGAGCTTAGGCTACACCTGCCCAAAGACGACCCCTTCCCGCACAGGCGGCAAGAATCGACGCCTCGTCGAGGGGGGAAACCGCGAGCTCGGGCGGCGGCCGGCGCAGGAAAGTGCCGACGAGGAGAAGCTCGTCGGCAGCCTCCGCGTCGAACGTCGTCCCGTCCGCTTGCACCGCCCTGGCAGTCGCGAGCCCCGCCCGCACTTCGAGCACCGCCCCGGCTCCCGCCGCCGGGAACGTGCGCACACAGGCGATCCTCCCACCGGCGACGAAGACGCCGCGGAGAGAGCCCGGCTCCTCCCCCGGGACGATTAGGCACGCGCCCAGAGAGCGGAGCCGATCGAGGGTCCGCAGGTCGCGCACGACCTCCTCGAGCCCCTTGATGCGGTCGCGAAGCTTCGCCGCCTCCTCGTAACGAAGCAATTCGGAGAGGTCACGAAGACGGGCCCGGAGACGCGGGAGCGCGGCTCCCGACCGGAGGAGCGCGAGTTCCCCCTCCGAGCTCCCCGCCAGCGCCCGCGCGGCCCGCTCGGCGCGACGCCGGCTTCGGATCGGCCCGAGCTCGCCCGGCTTGCTCGTCACGACCATCGCGTCCCCTCGCCTGCGGAGGTAGACAT
>JBPCPR010000166.1:0-18565 GCA_050998925.1 Gaiellaceae bacterium | reverse complement strand
GGTGGAAGGCGCTCGGCATCGCGGCTCCGAGGAGGAACGCGATCGGGATCTCGACGCCGATCGCCCGTCCGAGCCAGTAGAGGGCGAGCGGCGCGACGGCGAAGCGGATCGCGAGGACACCCGCGGCGGCGAAGCTCGGCGGGTCCATGTTCAGGGCGCTCGAGCGGGAGCGCTAGCCCCAGGAGGAAGAAACCGGCGGGCCCGACGGCCGCCTCCGCCGCGCGTCCGAGCGGCTCCGCGATGCCGCCCACCTCGACGCCGCCCGCACGAAGGCCGACGGCGAGCACCGCGGCTAGGAGGGGCGGATTCGCAGCCAGGAGCCACAGGCGCCGCCGGCTGCGAGCCCCGGCATCCCGATTCCCGTGGAGGCGCGCCGATCGTGGTCGAGACAGCCGTCGCCGGGATGAGCCAGGCAAGTCGGTCGGACCACCATGAGCGCCAGGCCCGGGTTCCCGAGGGCGATCTGAGCCAGGGGAAAGCCGACGAACCCGGCGTTCGGGAAGGCGGCCGCGAGCGTGAGCGCCCCACGCTCGGCCCGCTCGTCGGTCACCGCGATCGCGTAGCCGTATGAGAGCCCGAGCACGAGCCACGAGGCTGCGACGGCTGCCCCGAGAGCAAGTCCCAGCTCGCGGTCGACCCCGACGGTCGAGAACGCATAGAAGACGAACACGGGAATGCCGTCCAGAAGTAGGCCGTCCACGCCCGCTCGCGCAGGGTCTCCGCCGAGGGGAGCCGCTGCGTCGCGAGGCCGAGGGCGAAGAACGCCAGGAGAGCGCGATCTCGAGCATGCGCCCGAGCCTGCCCGAGCTACTCGGCGATGCGGTTGATCAGGAAGTCGTACAACTCACGGTAGAGCCGGACCGCCGACCCGATGTCGCCCGGACCGACGTCCGCCCCCATCTCGACCGACTCGGTGATGCGCCGGGCCTCAGCGTAGTCCGCCACCACCTCGTGCGGGATCCCGTCGTCCGTGACCTCGTCGTGGATCGGGATCCCCTGCTCTTCGAGCATGCGCTCGATCAGGTCGCCGACCTCGGCCAGCGCCTCCCGGGGCGAGTCCTCGAGGTCTGTCTCGAGCTCCGCCCATTCGGTCTCCCAGTCGTGACGGGCGAGTCCGGGGTCGCGCATGACCCACGTTGTACCTGACCTGGCGGCCTTTGGAAACACCCGGGTGCCTCACTAGACTCGATGGCTATGAACGTCCTCGTCGTCGGCTCGGGCGGAAGGGAGCACGCACTCGCCTGGAAGCTCCGGCAGAGCGGTGGCCTGACCGAGCTCCACGCTGCACCCGGAAACCCGGGTATTGCACGCCACGCGACCTGCCACCCCGTTCGCGCCGAGGACGCCGAGAGCCTGCTCGGGCTCTGCCGCCAGTGCGGGATCGACCTCGTCGTGATCGGGCCCGAGGCCCCGCTGGTCTCGGGGGTCGCCGACGAGCTCCGCCATGGCGGGGTCACGGTCTTCGGCCCGAGCGCCGCGGCCGCCATGATCGAAGGGTCGAAGTCGTTTGCGAAGGACGTCATGACCTCGGCGGGAGTCGCCACGGCCCGCGAGCTGGTCGAGCCGGTGGCGCCCTGCGTGATCAAGGCGGACGGCCTCGCCGCGGGAAAAGGTGTGTTCGTCTGCCGGACGGACGCGGAGGTCGAGGCGGTGTGGCCCCGCGCCCGGGCGCTGGGCGACCGGGTCGTGATCGAGGAGCTTCTCGAAGGCGAAGAGGTATCTCCCTTCGCGCTCTGCGACGGCGCCGAAGCCGTGGCCCTGCCGGCGGCCCAGGACGCCAAGCGCCTCCGCGACGGCGACGAAGGCCCGAACACGGGTGGGATGGGCGCCTATGCCCCCGTGCCGTTCCTGTCCGCCCGCGAGCGGGAAGAGCTCGTCGAGGGCGTGCACGGACCCGCGCTCGAGGAGCTCGCGAAGCGCGGGCGCCCCTTCGTGGGGCTCTTGTACGCAGGGCTGATGCTGACCGAGGACGGCCCCCGGACGCTCGAGTTCAACTGCCGTTTCGGCGATCCGGAAACCCAGGCGATCCTGCCGCTGCTCGCTGGTGACCTGCTGGAGGCCCTGGCGGGGGCAGCCGGCGGCGACCTGGCCGGGGCCTCCGTCGGCGTGGCCGACGGCGCAGCCGCGACCGTCGTTCTGGCTGCCCCGGGGTACCCGGACGCGCCCGAGATCGGCGGGACGCTGTCAGGGCTCGAGGAGGCGGAAGCCGCCGGCGGGCTCGTCTTCCATGCGGGTACCGCGCTCCGCGACGGCGCGCTGCTGAGCGCGGGCGGCCGAGTCCTGAACGTCACCGCCGTCGCTTCGTCCCTCTACGCCGCCCGCGAGGGCGTCTATGCGGCGCTCGACCACATTCGCCTGGACGGAGCCCAGTTCCGGACCGACATCGGTGCGAGGGCGGTCGCAGTTGCACGTTGAGGGCGGCCTCCACGAAGTGCCGGCCTCGCTTCCGATTCTCGATGAGCTCGAAGCGACCGGTCCGCTCGTCGGGATCCTGATCGGCTCCGAATCGGACCGCGAGTCGATGGATCCTGCGATCGAGGAGCTGAACGAGCGGGGCATCTCCCACGAGCTGCGTGTCCTCTCCGCGCACCGGGATCCGCGCGGCGTCGCCGAGTACGCCTCGACCGCGGCACTCCGGGGCGTCCGAGTCATCATCGCCGCGGCGGGGATGTCCGCGGCCCCCCCCGGCGTCGTGGCGGCCTACACGGACCTACCCGTCATCGGCGTCCCGCTCGTCTCCTCGAGAACCGCGGCAGGCGGGCTCGACGCCATCCTCGCGATCGTGCAGATGCCACCGGGCGTGCCGGTGGCCTGCGTGTCCCTGGACGGCGCGAGGAACGCCGCGATCCTTGCGGCGAAGATCCTCGGCAAGGGTGGCGGCTACCCCGACCCGCCCCCGCGGCCGCAGCTCGAGCTGTAGGACGCGCGTCGAGCCGCGCGGCGGTCGCCCGCCTGCGCCCCCACTACAATCGGACAGGTGATCGAGCGTTACTCCCGTCCGGCCATGAAGGCCATCTGGTCGGACGAGGGGAAGCTCGCACGCTGGCTCGAGGTGGAGCTGGCTGCGCTCGAGGGCTGGGCCGCGGCCGGCGTCGTCCCGGCCGACGCTCTGACCGAGATCCGGGAGCGCGCCAAGGCTCCGACGCCGGAGCGGGGCGCCGAGATCGAGGCACGGACGCAGCACGACCTCGCCGCCTTCGTGGACGCCGTCCAGGCAGAGCTCGGGCCCGTCGGTCGCTGGCTGCACTACGGGCTCACTTCCTCCGACGTCCTCGACACGGCCCTGGCCCTGCAGGCGAGGGATGCGGGCGAGCTCGTCCTCGACGGGCTCGAGCGGACGCTTGCGGCGGTCGTGGCCCGGGCGGAGGAGCACCGCGAAACCGCGATGGTGGGACGGACCCACGGAGTCCATGCGGAGCCGATCACGTTCGGAGCCAAGCTCGCCGGCTGGGCCTTCGAGCTGGAGCGGGACCGGCATCGGCTCGTCCGGGCCCTGGAGGGCATCCGGGTCGGGAAGCTCTCGGGGGCGGTCGGGGTCTACGGCGGCGGCGACCCGGAGGTGGAGCGCATCGCCTGTGAGCGCCTCGGGCTGGCCCGCGAGCCCACCTCGACCCAGGTGATCCCGCGCGACCGCCACGCCGAGCTCCTCTCCACCCTCGCTCTCTGCGCCGCCTCGGTCGAGCGCTTCGCAACCGAGATCCGCCACCTCGCCCGCACGGAGGTGCGCGAGGTTCAGGAGCCATTCCGCCAAGGCCAGAAGGGCTCGTCCGCAATGCCGCACAAGCGGAACCCGATCGTCGCCGAGCGCCTGTGCGGCCTGGCGCGCGTCATCCGCGCCGCCGCCGCCGTCGGCCTCGAGAACGTGGCCCTGTGGCACGAGCGCGACATCTCCCATTCGAGCGCCGAGCGCGTCGTTCTGCCGGATGCGTTCCTGGCGCTCGACTACATGCTCGACCGGTTCGCCTGGCTCGTCGAGGGCCTCGTCGTCGATCCGGAGCGGATGCGCCGGAACCTTGACGCCTCGCACGGGCTCGTCTTCAGCCAGCAGGTCCTTCTGGCGCTCGTCGGCGCGGGGCTCTCCCGCGACGACGCCTACCGCCTGGTGCAGCGAAACGCGCTCCGTGCCTGGGACGAGGAGCGGGACTTCCGGGAGTTGCTCGAGTCGGACGAGGAGATCGCCGGCCACCTTGACCCGTCCATCCTCGACCGCGCCTTCGACCTCGGCGAGGCGCTCCGTCATGTGGGCACGCTCTTCGACCGGCTCGCCGCCCTGACCACGCCCAAGGAGGAAACCGTCCATGCCTGACACCGCCGTCCATGTCGCGAGCGGGAAGGTGCGTGAGATCTTCGAGCTCGACGCCGACCGGCTGCTCCTGGTCGCGAGCGACCGCATCTCGACCTTCGACGTGGTCCTCCCGACGGAGATCCCGGACAAGGGTCGTGTCCTCACGGGACTCGCCGGCTTCTGGTTCACCCGGACGGGCCACATCGTCCCGAACCACCTGCAGGCGCTGCGGCCCGACGGGCGCTCGACCGAGGTTCAGCGGTTGGAGATGCTGCCGATCGAGTGCGTCATCCGCGGCTACCTCGCCGGCTCGGGGTGGAAGGACTACGAGGCCACCGGCTCGGTGTGCGGGCATGCCCTCCCCGAGGGTCTACGCGAATCCGACCGGCTCCCGGAGCCCATCTTCACGCCGGCGACGAAGGCCCAGTCCGGCCATGACGAGAACATCGACCGCGAGCGGGCGGCCGAGCTGGTCGGCGCCGGGCTCCTCGCCGAGGTCGAGCGCATCTCGCTCGAGCTCTACCGGCACGGCGCCGCCTACGCGCTCGAGCGGGGAATCATCCTGGCCGACACGAAGCTCGAGCTCGGGCTCGACCGGAACGGGGCGCTCGTCCTCGCGGACGAGGTCATGACCCCGGACTCCTCGCGCTTCTGGCCCGCGGACGAGTATGAGCCGGGCCGACCGCAGGCGTCCTTCGACAAGCAGTACGTCCGCGACTACTGCGAGACGCTCGGCTGGGACAAGCGGGATCCCGGGCCGGAGCTCCCGGCCGATGTGGTCGAGGGGACGCGCGCCCGCTATCTGGAAGCCTTCGAACGGCTGGCCGGCCTCCCCTTCGAGGATTACTCGTCGGATCCGAACGCGGTGCTCTCGTGAAGGCGACCGTGCTCGTGCGACCGAAGGCGGGAATCAGGGATCCGCAGGGCCAGGCCGTCGAAAGCTCCCTCCGCCACCTCGGCTTTCCCGTCGGGGCGGCTCGGGTCGGCCGCCTGATCGACGTCGAGGTGGACGCGGCCACCTCGGCGGACGCCCGCGCGCAGGTCGAGCGCATGTGCGAGGGCCTGCTCGCGAACCCGCTCATCGAGAGCTACGAGATCGAACTTAATGGCTGACCCGGACAAGCCTCGCGTCGCCGTCCTCGTCTTTCCGGGCTCGAACGACGACCGTGACGCGGCCTGGGCGCTCACGGCGCTCGGCGCCGAGGCGGTCATGGTCTGGCACGCCGAACCGGAGCTCCCCGAGGTCGGGGCGGTCGTCCTGCCGGGCGGGTTCTCGTACGGCGACTACCTCCGCTGCTGCGCCATCGCCCGGTTCGCACCCGCGATGCGAGCGGTGGCCGAGTTCGCGACAGCCGGAGGCCCGGTGCTCGGAATCTGCAACGGCTTCCAGATCCTCTGCGAGGCGGGGCTCCTGCCCGGCGCCCTCCGCGCCAACGAGAGCCTCTCCTTCGTCTGCGAGGACGTCTCGGTCCAGGTGGAGCGCGACGACATCCCGCTCCTCGCGCGCTGCTCGGTCGGAGACCGCCTCAGGATTCCGGTCAAGCACGGTGAGGGCTGCTTCTCCGCCCAGGGCGGGCTCCTTGCGGAGCTCGAGGCCGAGGGCCAGATCGTCCTCCGCTACGCCGAGGGCGAGAACCCGAACGGGTCCGCGGGGGACGTGGCCGGCGTCTGCAACCGCGCCGGCAACGTCGTGGGCCTCATGCCCCACCCCGAGCATGCGGTCGACCCGCTGCTCGGCTCCGGCGACGGTGCGCTGCTCCTCGCCGGTCTCGTGGATGACGCTCGCGAGCGCTCTGTCGTCACGGCCTCCGCGTAGCTTCACGCCGTACCGGGCCGGGTACGGGCGGCTCATGAGTCCCCCGACGCACCAGGGAACGCCGTCTGAAGGCCGAGCCCGGCGCGCGATCCGGGTACTCGTGCGCTGCTTCGGCAAGCACGATCTCCTCACGTACGCGAGCGCGATCGCGTTCCAGCTCCTGATCGCTCTCGTCGCCCTCGTCCTGTTCGGGCTCGCGCTTCTGGGGATGCTAGGCCGCGAAACGGTGTGGACCGAGCAGCTCGCCCCGTTCGTCCAGGAGAGGTTCACCGGGATCACCTACCTCGCGATCGACTCGACGGTCGAGCGGATCTTCAGCCAGGACACGCTGTTTCTGTTCGGCTTCGCGCTCGTCCTCGCTGTCTGGGAAGTCTCTGGGGCCGTGCGCGCCGCGATGGGAGGGCTGAACAAGATCTACGAGTCGGAGGAGACCCGGCCGATCTGGCTTCGCTTCGCGCTCTCGCTCGGCTTGGCGGCCTCGACGACCGTCTGCGTCGTCGGCGCCGGACTCCTCGTTACCATCGGTCGCCACACGGACTCGGTGCCCGGTCCCGTCGCAGTCGCAGGCAGTTGGATCCTCGCGATCGTCCTCCTCGGGTCGGGCGTCTGGCTCCTGTTTCGCTTCGCGCCGGCAGAGCCGAGATCGTCGGGTTGGGTGAGCGCGGGCTCCCTGCTCGTCATCGTGGCCTGGGCCCTCGCCTCGATCGGGTTTCGGTATTACGCGACGAGCATCGCCTCGTACCAGTCGGCGATCGGGAACCTGGCGGCCGTGCTGACGCTCACCGCGTACCTCTACGTCTCCGCGATCATCTTCCTGACCGGAGCCGAGCTCGACGAGCTAGCCCGCCAGGAGGCGGACGAAGGTGAGCCGAGCCCATTCGACCTGGACGCCTTGCCCCGACGTCTGAGGCCTAGCCGCCTCGTGCGCGGACGACGGTCCGGCTCGAAAGCCGCCTGACGTCGCTGCCCGTCTCCGGCTACGCGTCCATCCGGAGCACCTCCGCGAGGCCGGGTGACCCGGCGAGTCCTTGCCGCAACCGCGCGAGATCCGCGGCCCGGAGCGTCACGGGCCCTCGCCTCGCCTTCCCGTCCGTGGAATAGGAGAAGCGAACGAGCTTCTCGCCCATCTCGTTCTCGAGGAGCTGTACCAGGGACGCGAAGCGCTTCGCGCCCGCCCGCTGCGGGAGCGTGAGCTCTTCGACCACCGCCGCCTCGCCCCAGGCCGTTGCCGCTTTCGTCGTCACGCGACTCAACGTACGCGGGAACGACGCGCGGGTGTGTCACGCCCTAGATCGAAGCACGCACCGGAGTGTCACGAAAAGCACGAGGAGGGCCGAACGACTACTCGCGGGTCAGCTCGAGCAGCTTCGTGACGGTGTTCCAGTTCCTTGCCGTTGCGGTGACGCCGAGCCGCCGCTCGGAGATCTCCTTTGCCAGCCGTGATCGCTGGACGCCGTTCGGGTGCCACGCGTAGAGCTCGCGCCCGGCCAGCACGAACTGCTCGGGCGCCACGTCCACATCCGCGAGCTCGCGTACGACCTCCGTACTCGGCGCCGCTCTCAGGAAGCTGACGAGGTAGTGCGAGGGGTTCGTCGCCACCTTGCCAAGCGGATTGCGCTCGACGATCTTCGCAAGCTCGGCCCTCGTCCGCACGATCACCGCGACGTCGAAGCCGAGCTCGAGCTCCAGCTCTCGCTCGAGCGCGCGCTCGAGCTTCGTCGGCGGAAGGGTGCTCGAAAGGACGACGTTGCCGCTCTGGAGGTGGGTACGGACGTCGTCGTAGCCCAGGCGCTCGAGCAGCTCGCGCAGCGCGGCCATCGAGACACGGCGGCGGTTGGCGAGGTTGATCCCACGCAGTAGCACCACCTTCCGCTTCCTCTCACTGGCCACGCTTGCGCTCGATCAGCTCCGATCCGGTAAGCCGACCAGGAGGTTGGCGTCAGTCACCGACCTAGCCTGGCAACCGGGGAGGTCGATCTTGCCCACTGGGCTCTGGGGCGTACGCGCCAGCCGGAGGGCGAAGCAGGTCGACGCTCTCAGCGCCACTTGACGGCGACGAGCTCGACGGGATGGTCGAAGCCCCTGAGCTTCACCGAGCGCGGGTCGGAGAGCGGAAAGCGCGAGGCGCCGTCGAGGCTCTCGCTGCTCACCAGGATCTCGCCACCGCCGGCGAGCGCGCCGATCCGCGCCGCCATGTGGACGCCTTGGCCAGCGTAGTCGCCATCGTCCTTGTGGAAGGCCCCACCCATATGCACCCCGATGCGGACATCCGGAGCTAGGGACTCACGCTCGTCGAGCGCCCGCTGGATCCCGGTCGCGGCCTCGACCGCCGCCGTCGGCGTCTGGAACGCCGCGAAGTATCCATCCCCGGTCTGCTTGATGACCTCGCCGCCGGCCTGCTCGATCGGCTCCTTCAGGCGTCGGTCGTGCCAGGTGAGGAGCTTGCGCCACTTCTCCTCGCCGAGCGCCTCGACGAGCTTCGTCGAGTTGACAATGTCCGTGAACATGAAGGTGCGCTGCGTCGGGGTCTCGCCGAGGAGCTCGGCGGCGCGCTGGTGATCGAGGATGGCGCCGAGACGCTCGAACGTCGCTTTCGCCGCCCTCAGTTCTTCCGTCGAGCCGTCCTCGTCCCCTTCGCCGCGATATGCCAGGCCGAGAAGCATCCGCGCCTGACTCGTCTCGTAGGGCGCGCCGATCTTTCCCCATGTGTCACGCGCGGCGCGCAGCTCGGCGGCAGCGCCTTCCCAGTCGTGCTCGGCAAGCCGAATCTGGCCCTGCGCGAGCTGGAGCGTTCCTTCGAGAGCCGCCGTTCGGCGCCCGCCGATGCGGTAGTCGTCGGCGATAGTCTCGAGCTCCTCAGCGGCTTTGCGGGCAGAGTGGATCTCGCCGGCCACGAGCGCGATCTCGATCTGCGCCGGAAGGAGTCGCGCGCGGCCGAGGGGGTCGAGCACCTCGTTGGAGAGCTCCCGCTTGATGGCCGTGGCGGCGGCCTCCACCTTGCCCTGGGCCAGGCGGAGGAGGGCGAGACCAGGCTGTGGGTCGCGCCCAAGCTCTTTCGCCTTTCGGTAGGCGTCCTCGGCCGCGGCGAAGTCGCCGCGCCGGCGCCGGATCTCGCCGATCTCGTAGTAGCCGGCTGCGGTGACGAAATGGTTGTAGTCGTGTAGTTCCTCGCAGGCCTGGATCGCCTGCTCTTCCGCCTTCGGCCACTCGCCTCGCAGGCGCATGATCTCGGCTCGGTGGATGCGGCAGGCGCCCGGGAACCCGGTGAGGTCGAGGCGGTCGCACCAGCGGTTGGCGGCGTCCGTCCACTCAGCCGCCCGGCCGCAATCGCCCAGTGCCTGACAGGAGTGCACGGTGACGCAATAGACGGTTCCGGTCGCGAGAGGCTGAAGCTCGCCGCTCATTGCGGCCGCAGTCGCCTCATCGAGCAGGGCCAGTCCCTCCGTGACCTTGCCACTAGCGACGAGAACCGTGCCCTCGAATACGAGCGCCATCGCCTGGAGGTCGCGATCGCCGAAGCGATCGCCGAGCTCATGTGCGCGAGCGAACTCCGTGGCCGCGGTATCGAGCTCCCCCAGATCGAGCGCGGTCATCCCGCGCACGAGCGCAAGATGTCCGTGCTCGACGGCCTCCTCCTCATCGGCGAGCAGACGCTCGGCTCGAGCGAGCCAGCCTCCCGCGACCGACAGCGCCGACCTGTTGGCGTGATCCACGGAAAGCATGCCGGCGAGCATGGCGGCACGCCGGGTCTCACCCGCCTCGACGAACGCCGTGTAACCCCGCTCGCGCAGCGCGATCGCCTCGTCGAGGTGGCCTGTCCACCAAGCCGCCTCGGCGAGGTTCTCGAGGTCGTCCGCGGTGAGCTCGCCGTCCTCGTCTGCACCTCGAAGGAGCTTGTACGCGTCGCGCCAGGCGTGCCGGCGAGCGGCTTCTCTGCCGGCTTCGAGCGAGTCGTCCACGATCTGACTCACGAATGGGCAGATTGTACGCCCGGAAAAGCACGAGGCGAAGGAGCCGCTCGGATCGCCTCTGATGGGTGCCCAAGCAGGATCGACGGTCCTACATTCTCGGCGTCACGACGCCGAGGAGGAGAAGACTTGCCGGCGATAGGGATCCATCATGTCGATCTGGCCGTGCGCGACGTCGACAAGTCGCTCGCTTTTTACGTCGAGGTGCTTGGTCCGCTCGGCCTCGTGGAGGGTCGAGATCGCCTGCGAAGAGCCCGTCTGACAATGAGCGCCTGAACCCTCGCCTACGTCAGCTCGCTCGATCAGCTCGATCCGTCGCCGTCTACGAAACGTAGGGCCGTAAGTCGATCCGAGGTGCCGGGCTCGAGCCCTTGACGGCCTGCTGAGACCGGAGGGTCAGGACGTTCGCCGAGCGGGGCTGGCATCGCCCGCCAGGATCGGAGACGGCTTGAATCCCTTGACGGTGAGGTAGATGCCAAGCGACAACTCCCACAAGAACTCTGGGATTGTCGCGATGCCTTGCCCCGTGCCGCCGTACTGGAAGACGTCGAACAGCACGGCGATCCCGAAAGGCAGATCAAAGGGCCTCCGACGAGCCCCAGCACGGCCATGCCCCGCGGCACCAAGCCGGACCGGTACATCAGGTAGCCCAGCATCAGCCCGTTTCCGACGCCGACAACGAAGCCGGGGCCGAGCAGGAACGTCCAATCCTTGATCGCGGCGAGCGCATAGCCGACCGCGCCGAGCGAGCCTGCATCCCCGCCCGCAGCGTCCTGCCCCAA
Organism: Gaiellaceae bacterium; assembly: GCA_050998925.1. Lineage (GTDB taxonomy): Bacteria > Actinomycetota > Thermoleophilia > Gaiellales > Gaiellaceae > DASQGA01. The sequence continues at coordinate 7,714 of JBPCPR010000166.1, read as the reverse complement.
GCTCACCACCGCAAGGACGCTGACGAGGCCGATAGCGATGAGGGTGCATTCAACGAGACGAGCCGTGACATAGCCGAGAGCGAGGATGTGGTTCTGCCGCTTGAGATCGGGTACAGCACGACGGCGGTGCCGATGTTCGCGATGATCAGGAGCAGCTCCAAGAACGCGCCCAGGAAGATGCGGTTGTCGGCACCGGCGCCGGCGATATAGCCGGCGGGGTCGTCGAGAACAGGTTGAAAGAGATAAAGCGCTGGGATCGCGGTGGCGAAGGTGATGAGAAAAAGCACCCCGGCAACCCGTGCAATCCTCCTATCTGCGTTCACGTGAACTCCTCTGCTCTGGTCGCGTCATCGGCGCCGTCGATCTTTATCGCTTTTCCGAGTCGATTCAAGCCCGAGCTCGAGCTCGAGCAGCCGAGCCAAACCGGGCGAGCGGCATTACGCGCGCTCGATCAGCTCGATCCGGTAGCCGTCCGGATCGCGGACGAAGCAGAGTCGCGACCCGCCCTCTCGCACCGTGTACGGCGGTCGCTCCGGCTCGATGCCCTGGCCGGCAAGACGCTCGAGGGTCGAGTCCAGCTCGTCCACGGTGACTGCGATGTGCCCGTAGGCCGTCCCGAGCTCGTACCCACCCTCCGGCGTCTCGTGGTTGTGGGTCAGCTCGAGCCGGTCGGAGTCCCCCGGGAGGCCCATGAAGATGTTCGTCGCCTCGTCGCGGATCGGCATGCGGGCACGCTCCTCGAAGCCGAGCGCCTCGTAGAACACGACCGAGCGGTCGGGCTCGGTAATGCGGTAGCACGTGTGGATGAGCTCCATGGGTTCTCCCTTTCTGGGCCTGAGTTACGCGGTCTCGAGATCCTCGCGGACGAGCCCGAACACGATGCCGTCGACCCACTCCTCGTGACGCCAGTAGGCCTTTCGCTTGACGCCCTCCTTGATGAACCCCGCCCGCTCGAAATGGCGGATCGCGCGGTCATTGAAGCCGTAGCACTCGAGCTGCACGCGATGGAAGTCGAGGTCGAAGATCAAGTGGCGCCCCACGAGCTTGGTCGCCTCCGCGGCGAGGCCGCGCCCACGGAAGTCTGGGTGGAGCATGACGCCGTAGAGCTGCGCGATCCGGCTCCGCCGGTTTCCGGTCGAGAAGGCCATCGTCCCTGCGGGCCATGAGCTCCCGTGCCACTCGACCTCGATCACGAACCGCCCGTGGACGTCGGGCTCGGTCTCCGAGCGCTCGATCTCCTCGAGCAAGGCGGCCTCGTCCCGCGCCGAGACTGCCGACATGAACGGTTCGATGTCCTCATTGGTGGAGAGGCCGACGAGGAAGTCGGCATCGGCCCTGACGGCCCGCCGAAGCCGAAACCCGTGTCCCTCGAGCGGCTGGGTCACGGGCGTTGGGGGGCTCCGAGCGCGTCGCGCGACCGGCGCGCGAGGCCCAGGCCGGCTCCGAGGGCGACGCCGGCCAGGATGAGGACGGCGCCGAGCACGGCGTTCGCGGTCAGTCGCTCGTCGAGGAGCGTGACGCCGTAGAAGAGCGCGAAGGGCGGCAGCAGGTAGGTGACCAGCGACGTGCGCGAGGAGCCGTAGTCCGTGAGCATCCGGTACAGGATGATCGACGCGACCGCGGTCCCCAAAATCCCGAGCGCCGCGACCGACCCGAGCGCCTTCGCGCTCGGCACCTGCTCGGGGAGCTGAAAGAACGAGAGCGGCAAGAGGACGACTGCCCCCCAGATGACGGCAGACGTCGCCGTCACGAGCGGCAACGTCTCGGAGAACCGGTGCTGCGTGAAGAGATTTGCGCAGGCGTACGAGAACGAGGCGACGACGACCGCGAGCGTGCCGGCCACCGCCCACCACCCACCCTCCGGATGGAACCCCGCAAGCACGCCGACGCCGGCCAGCCCGAGCAGGACACCCGCGAGACGCATCCCTCTGACGCGCTCGCCCGGGCTGTACCGGATCGCGAGGAGCGCCACGAAGATAGGCACGGACGCGTTGGCGATCGCCGCAATGCCCGAGTCGACGTGCTTCTCGCCCCAGGCGATCAGCGTGAACGGGATCGCGCCGTTCAGGACCCCGAGGACGACGCCGCCTCGACCCGTGGCCCGAAGCGCGTCGATCGCCTCGCGACGGCCCATTCTGGCGACGAGGAACGCGAGCAGAACTGCACCCGCGAGGATCAGCCGCAGCTCGATCATGGGGATCGGCTCGATCTCGTCCACGGCCACCTTGATGAAGAGGTAGGACGCGCCCCAGAGCGCCGAGAGAATGAGCAGGAGCGGCAGATAGGCGCGCGTCACTTGGCCAGGCTACCGAGCCGAAGAGGCGCCGCGTGAGGCCCCGCGCGGGGTGCTTCGACCGTCCGCGAGGGAGGCTAGAGTGGGGCTCTGGCCTCGGTCGCCGAACAGCCGCCGCTCCACCGCACTCTTGGCCTGACGGACGGGGAGCTCGAGCGAATCCGCGACCTGCTCGAGCGCGAGCCGAACGAGTTCGAGCTCGCGGTCTTCTCGCTCCTCTGGTCGGAGCACTGCGGCTACAAGCACTCGGCGCTCCTTCTCCGCCGCTTCCCGACCGACGGAGACGCGGTCCTCCAGGGCCCCGGTGAAAACGCGGGCGTGGTCGACCTCGGCCACGGCGAGGCGGCTGCCTTCAAGGTGGAGAGCCACAATCATCCGTCTGCGGTCGAGCCTTTCCAGGGCGCGGCCACGGGCGTCGGAGGCATTCTCCGGGACGTCGTCGCGATGGGAGCGAGGCCGGTGGCGCTCCTCGACGGACTCCGATTCGGTGCCCCTGACCACGACTTCGACCGCGCGGTCGCGGGGATCGGCGCGTACGGGAACTCGGTCGGCGTCCCCACCGTCGGCGGCGACACGTTCTTCGACGAGGCCTACGCCGAGAACCCGCTCGTGAACGCGATGTGCGTCGGGCTCCTCCCGGCGGAGCGAGTCACGCGAGCACGGGCGACAGGCCCCGGCAACCTGATCGTGCTCTACGGCGCCACGACCGGCCGCGACGGCATCGGCGGGGCGAGCGTGCTGGCGAGCCAGGAGCTCTCGGACGCGGACGAGGACAAGCGGCCGACCGTCCAGATCGGCGATCCGTTCACCGGCAAGAAGGTGATCGAGGCGAGCCTCGAGCTCGTCGAGCAGGGCCTCGTCGAGTCGCTCCAGGACCTCGGCGCCGCGGGACTTGCCTCCTCCCTCGCCGAGATGGCCGGCCGGGGCGGGGCCGGCGTGGACGTGCACCTCGACCGGGTGCCGCTCCGAGAGCCCGGCCTCGGCGCCGACGAGATCATGAGCTCGGAGAGCCAGGAGCGCATGGTCGCAATCGTCCTGCCAGATCGCCTCGACGCTGTCGAGAGGATCTGCCGCCGCTGGGAGCTCGAGTGCGCCGTGATCGGGACGGTGACGGCGTCAGGTGAGCTGCGGGCCTTCTTCGAGGAGAACCTCGTCGGCGAGATCCCGGCTCGGTTCCTGACCGACGACGGGCCGCGCTACCGGGTCGAGACGACGCCGCGGCCGCTCGAGCCGCCTGTGGAGACGCCGCGCATCCGGACCGGCGGGGACGACCTCCTCGATCTGCTCCGCTCCCCGAACGTCGCCAGCCGGCGACCCATCTTCCGGCGGTACGACCATCTGGTCGGATCGCGGACGGTTCGACGGCCCGGCCTCGACGCCGCCGTCCTCCGCCTCCGGCCGACGGTTCGCGGGCTCGCGCTGTCCCTGGACGGAGCCGGCAGGCTCGCGTCCCTCGACCCGCGCACCGGCGGCGCGCTCGCCGTCCTCGAGTCGGCTCGAAACGTCGCCTGCGCTGGCGGATCGCCGCTCGCGATCACGAACTGCCTCAACTTCGGCAACCCGGAGAAGGCGGAGATCGCCTGGGAGCTCTCCGAGGCGATCGAGGGAATGGCGCAGGCGTGCGAGGCGCTCGGCGTCCCGGTGGTGTCCGGCAACGTCTCGCTCTACAACGAGACCGACGGGCGCGCGATCTACCCGACGCCCGTCGTCGGCTGTGTGGGGCTGGTGGAGGACGTGCGGGCCCTACCCGGTGCGTGGCGCGAGGGCGACCTGGTCTACGTCGCCGGCTCCCCGGAGCTTCGCCTCGACGGCTCCGAGTACCAGGCTCGCTTCCTGGGCGGCCCCGCAGGACGACCCGCGCTCCCGAAGCTCGTCGCCGAGGCCGCCCTGATCGGCTTCCTGGCCCGCTCGGCGCCCTTCCTGACGAGCTCGCACGACGCCTCCGAGGGGGGCCTTGCGGTCGCACTCGCCGAGTCGGCGCTCTTCGCGGGCATCGGAGCGAGCGTGGACCTTCCGGATGACGGCGTCGCCTGGTTCGGCGAAGGAGGCGGCCAGGCGGTCGTCACCTGCCGGCCCGAGGACGCGGCGCGCCTCGACGGGGCGCCGGTGCGCCGGATCGGGGTCGTCGGCGGCGACACGCTCCTGGGCGTCCCGCTTCCGGAGCTCGTGGCTGCCGAGGAGGGAGGTCCGGCCGAGTTGTGGGTGGGGTCCTCGGCATCTACGGACCGGAGCGCGATGTCGCCCGCCTCGCCTACTTCGGCCTCTTCGCACTCCAGCACCGCGGCCAGGAGTCGGCCGGGATCGCCGTCAGCGACCGGGCGCGGCTGACCGTGCTCCGGGACATGGGCCTCGTGACGCAGGTCTTCTCCGAGGAGAAGCTCCAGGGGCTCCAGGGCCAGGCGGCGATCGCTCATTGCCGCTACTCGACCACCGGGTCGGCGCGCTGGACGAACGCGCAGCCGATCGTCCAGCACGGCCCCGCCCGGACGGTCGCACTCGGCCACAACGGGAACCTGACGAACACGACCGAGCTCCGGTAGGAGCTCCTGGACCGCGGCGTCAAGCTCGGCTCGACCTCGGACACCGAGGTGATCGCGGCGCTGATCGCCCACGACGAGCGGCCGCTCGAGGAAGCGGTTGCCTCGACGATGCGGCGCATCCTGGGCGCGTTCTCGGCCGTGCTCCTCGCGGAGGGCAAGCTGGTCGGGTTCCGCGACCCGGCCGGGATCCGCCCGCTCGTGCTCGGCCGGCTCGACAATGACCACGTGCTCGCGTCCGAGACCTCGGCCCTCGACCTGCTGGGCGCCGACTTCGTCCGCGAGATCGAGCCGGGAGAGCTCGTGATTGTTGACGAGCACGGCGTGCGCGCGATCAGGGCGACTGACGAGGAGAGCGCCGGCGCCCTCTGCATCTTCGAGTTCATCTACTTCGCCCGCCCCGACTCGACCATGCGTGGAGTCGAGCTGCACGGCGCCCGCATCCGGATGGGCGAGCGCCTCGCAGCCGAGGCGCCGGCGGAGGCAGACCTCGTCATGGGCATCCCGGACTCGGGCACGCCCGCGGCGATCGGCTTCGCACGCGCGAGTGGCATCCCCTTCTCCGAGGGGCTGATCAAGAACCGGTACGTCGGGCGGACGTTCATCCAGCCCGACCAGGCGCTTCGTGAGCACGGGATCAAGACCAAGTTCAACCCCTTGGCCGAGATGGCGGGGAAGCGGGTGGTCGTCGTCGACGACTCGATCGTCCGGGGCTCCACCACCCGGAAGATCGTCCAGATGCTCTTCGAGGGAGGGGCGCTCGAGGTGCACGTCCGCATCTCGTCCCCCCCGATCGTCTCCCCCTGCTTCTACGGCATCGACATGGCCTCGGAGGACGAGTTGATCGCGTCCACCCGGTCGGTCGAAGAGGTGCGCGAGCAGATCGGTGCCACCTCGCTCGCCTATCTCTCGCTCGACGGGCTTCAGGCCTCGACGCGGCGGCCCGAAAGCACGTTCTGCCGCGCCTGTCTGACCCGCGAGTATCCGACCGAGATCCCGGAGGACATCCGGCTCGCGAAGCTCAGGTTCGAGCCCAGTCCGGCCCACTGAACTGGTCGGTTGCGCAAATCTCAGGCGCAACGAAGCAGGTCTGAAGGGAGCCCTTGAAGTGGTGATACGGCTTTGCAAGCCTGAGGTCGCCGGTTCGAGCCCGGCTAGCTCCATCACGAAAGACCCTCCGCCTGCGCTGTCTTCCTCGCACCGACCGAGCGTCCGGCAAGTCCCCTTGCGATCAGCCAGATTCCCGCCAGCGCGAGCACTGCGAAACCGGCGACCCAAACCCACGTGCCGGCCGCAGCCCAGTCGACCTTCTGCACGTCGGCGTCCATAATGACGAGTCCGGCGATCGCAGTCAGGCCGAGCGTGACCTGTGTCGCGCCGAGCGTCGCGAACTCGTTGGGCGAGGCGCGGCGAAGGACGACATACGAGCCGACCGCAAGGGTAAGGAAGACGGCGCTATAGAGGCGCCCGTGGAAGGCATCGATCGGCCACGGCCAGAAGGAGGTCGACCAGGCAGGCGTCGCGACCAAGAGGGCACCGTAGACGCCGGTGGCAAAGGCCTCGAGAGCGAGGATGCCGCTGAGCACGCGGGACGTACCGGTCGCGAGCGCCGGTGGCATGCGGCGGTAGCGCCACAAGAAGTAGGCCGACTTCAGCGGTGTGATGATGAAGATGATCCACCAGCCGATCGTCGAGAGCCGATCCTCGAAACGGCTCGTGTAGAGGATCGAAACGATGAGGACGGTCGTCGTGAAGGCAAAGATCATCGGCGCCACCAGCCGGGCTGGCGCCCAGTGAGCGAAAACCACAAGACTCGCCACGGACACGAGCGAAGCGAGGTAGATGCAACCCAGGAAACGTGTGTTGAAGGGAGTGAGCTCCCAGGGCCACACGCGATGGGTCCACCCGGGTAGGAAGAGAAGCGACAAGCCCGCGACCGCGAGCACGATCGTCTCGACGATCGTGAAAGCGCGGAGAAGCAGCGTGATCCTAGGGTTCCCCTCGCTGCGGATGGTCTCGCTCATCGCTGCTCCCTCGTTGGTCGTGATCGCGGGCTCGATCATCCTTGGACAGCCGCCCGCGTGGCAAGAGCACATGAGCGAATCGCCGCCTGCATCAATCGTGCGAATGCGTTTCTACGGTTTGAGCTGCATTCAGCCGGGTGAGAGATTCGCCCGGGAGGCTCAGGGGCTCTCGAAACGGTCAGTTCCCTCCGGTCCAGCCCGAAGCCAGAGCCCGTGCCTGCCCGGCCGGTCGGCGGCAGCAAGCGCTAGCAGCCGGTAGCCGCTTGACCGCGGACTGCCCGGGCCGCGAGAGTGATCGCCGTGGAGGGAAGGGTCGCCATCGTCACGGGGGCGGGTCGCGGGATCGGGCGCGCGACCGCACTTGCGCTCGCGAAGCGCGGTGCTCGCGTCCTGGGCGTCTCCCGGACGCAGGCCGAGCTCGACTCGCTCGCAGCCGAGGCGCCGGTCGAGATCCTCGCCGAGGACGTGGGCACGGAGGACGGCTGCCGCCGCGTCGTCGAGGAGGCGCGCTCGCGCCTGGGGTCGATCGAGATCCTAGTCAACAATGCCGCCATCGGGTCTGCCCACGAGACCGTCGTCTGGGAGGAGGACCCCGAGGTCTGGCGCGAGACGCTGCGTGTGAACCTCGACGGCCCGTTCCACCTGACCCGGCTGGCCGGCCCCGACATGGTCGAGCGACGCTGGGGGCGGATCGTCATGGTCAGCTCGACCGCCGGCCAGATCGGCGCGCCGCGGATGCCCGCCTACTGCGCCTCGAAGCACGGCCTGATCGGCCTCATGCGGGCGACCGCGCAGGACGTCGGCCCGTACAACGTCACCTGCAACGCGGTCCTGCCGGGCTGGGTTCGCACCGAAATGGC
>JBPCPR010000139.1:0-2899 GCA_050998925.1 Gaiellaceae bacterium | reverse complement strand
AGGGCCTCGAAGGGCACGAAAACGGGCGGCTACGATGATCTCGTGGACGATCAGGCAGTCGTCTCGTGGCAGCTCGGTAGACCGGCTCGGCCGTTTCGGGTCGCGGTCCGGTGCGTACATGGCTTTCCTGCGGTCACGGAGCAGCCTGCTGTCGGACCGGACGGCGCGCCCTTCCCGACGACCTACTATCTGACCTGTCCGTGGCTCGTGTCCGCGCTGGCGCGGAGCGAAGCCGCCGGCGGGGTCAAGCGCTGGAGCGAGGCGGCGGCATCGGATTCGCAGCTTGGTGCAAGCCTCGACCGCGCGAACGCCGAGCAACGCAAGATGCGGCCGGAGATCGACGCCGGTATCGCCGGAACGACGAACGGAGCGCTGAAGTGCCTGCACGCACACGCGGCGTTCGCGCTCGCGCGGCCGGGCTACGAGCTGGGCCAGCAGATCGTCGAGGAGGTCGGCGAGCGCTGGTGCCCCGACGCACGTTGTGCCTCGGCGTCCGAGGTCGCCGGCTAGTGGCGGTCGACCACGTTCAGTACCAGTGGGACGACGGTCGGCGACGGCTCGAGGCGGCGGGGCAAGGAACGGCACGATCCAGGCATCTCCTGCTCCTCGTCGATGCCGTCGTCGACGAGCTCCGGCGTCGGGTGGGGCAGACCTACACGCTGAGCGAGCTGGCGGGTGCGTACCGGGGCTCGGAGGAGTGGGTGCGCGAGGTGGTCCTGAGAGAGACCCCTCCGAAGGCGCGGGCGGGCGTTCGCGACACGACGCTCGTCCAGGATGCGGCATTCGCGCAGTACGCCCACGGAGCGACCGACTACCGGCCGTGAGGGAGGAACGGGAAGCCGGTATTTACTCCTCGCTGGCCCGGAGGCAGCAGCGAGCCCAGGAGCGCACCCGGACGCGGCGCCGTCGGGTGCTCCACTGGGCCGTGCGCGCCCTTGCGGCAGTCGTCGTCTTCTTCGTGGGCCTGGCGGTTGGCCGCGCGCTCGAAACCGCGCCCCAGCCTGGGGGAGCCCAGACAGGCATCCGCACATTCGAGCCGGGCACCGTGCCCCCGCTGACCAGAACCGTGACGGTTACCGGTTCGTCACCTTAGGGTATGTACCGTCAGGTGATGCAAGGTTTTCGAGGGGGTCCCGGTGGCTGATCGGCAGACGAGTCGCTCCGGTGCGGCGGCGGGCGCCAACCCCGAGTGGATGACTCTCGGCCAGGCGGCCAAGTACCTCGGAGTCGCGCAGAGCACGATTCGCAAGTGGTCCGACAGTGGCCGCCTGTCCGCGTTCTACACGCCCGGAGGACACCGCCGGTTCCGGCGTGGGGACCTGGATTCGTTCCTGGGGGGATCCCGCGCTTCCGGCCGCGCGCGGCCACTCCTTCTCCTCGTCGACGACGACGAGCGGCTGCGGGAGTACCTGCGGGTCAACTTCGAGATGGAGGGCTATCTCGTCCGAGAGGCCGGGAGCGCCGCAGAGGGACTCGAGGCGCTGGACGAGGAGCCGCCCGACCTGATCCTGCTCGACGTGATGATGCCGCAGGTGGACGGCTGGGAGATGCTGAGCCGGGTTCGAGAGCGTCACGGAGTCGAGTCGATCCCCGTCGTCATGTTCAGCGGGAAGGCGGACGAGGAGTCGGCGGAGGCCGCCCGCGAGCGCGGAGCCCAGGCGTTCATCGGCAAGCCCTTCGACCCGCAGCAGCTGATCGCGTCCACCAAGCAGCTGCTCAGCGCGTAGAGCAATTACCGGCCAGTTAGTCAGCGGCTTGCCGGCGGCCGATCGCGGCGTGCTCGTCTGGGTCGTCGAGCATCGAGCCGCCTGGCTCGATCCGATCCTGATCGGACTCTCGGTGATCGGATACGGGGGAGTCGTCTGGATCGTCCTCGCGACGGTTCTCGCGCTCGCAGGGCGCCGCGCCATCCTGTTGCCGACGGCGCTGACGGCCGGATCCGTCTGGGCGGCCGATCTCATCGCGGTGGTCGTGAAGAGCGTCGTCGACCGCCCGCGCCCACCGTCCGTCGTGCCCGAGGCGGACCCGTTGTTCGGCGGCACGCTCGGCTCGTCGCTTCCCTCCGGCCACGCCGCGACGAGCTTCGCAGGCGCCGTCGTGCTGGCCTACCTCTTCCCGCGCGCGTTGCCGTGGCTCGTGATCCTCGCGGTCGCGATCGCCTTCTCACGGGTCTACGTGGGAGTTCACTACCCGTTCGACGTCCTGGCCGGGGCCGTTGTGGGCGCGAGCGTTGGAGCGCTCGTCGTCTGGGCCCTCAGAGTTCCTCTGAAGCTTTCAGAAGCCCGGCGACCACGAGCAGTATCGCCGCCACCAGGCTGATCCAGATCCCGATCGAGCGTCCGAAGCCGGCGAAGTCGTCCGGGATGTCGAGGAGGCGAATCAGGACGAAGACGGTGCCGAGGGCACCGAGCACGGCGATGACCATGCCGATGGGCACCGAAGGGGGAAGCTCGAAGCCCGTAGCTCGCAGCAGGAGGACGGCGAGCACCGCCAGCCCCACGAAGAGGACGAGCTTGCCGAGCACACCGCTGTGCCAGGCGAGGATGGAGACGTCCAGGCCCTCGGCCGACCCCGTGTACCAGCCCATGAACGAGCTCAGCGTGAAGATGAGGGCAGCGATCCAGGCTAATCCCTCACCCGGCGTCCAGAAGCTGGCGCTAGGCAGGCGGCGGCGCGGCTTTTCCTCGACCTGCATCAGAGTCCGAAGAGCGCCTGGATCTGATCCCAGATCGTCAAGCCGATCAGGACGGCTGCGAGCAGGAGCAGGAAGAGGAGCACCGCAAACCGGTGGCGTGGGCGCCGTCGCTCGAGCTTGTGCTCGATCCCCGCTCGCCGCTTGGCGCGCTCGACGCTCAGGTTTCTCTCGACAACAAGCGTCGGTCGGAGGTGCCCGGGGCGC
>JBPCPR010000086.1:0-9880 GCA_050998925.1 Gaiellaceae bacterium | reverse complement strand
CCTTCACGCTTCGCGACATCGAGGGAAGCGCGACGGTCCCGGTCACGTACACAGGCTCGGTGCCCGACCTCTTCAAGGTCGGCAGGGACGTCTACATGCGGGGCGAGCTTCGAAACGGCGTGTTCGTTGCCGAGCGGGACTCGCTCGTCACGAAATGCCCCTCGAAGTACTCCCCCAAGTCCTGACGCGCCGATGCCGCTCCTAGGCCGGGCCGCTCTCCTCGTCGCTCTCGGGCTCGTCCTCTATGCCACCGTCGCGGGCGCCTATGCGGCGTTCTCGGGGCACCGGCGGCTCCTCGAGTCGGCGCGGAATGCCTTCCTCGCGTCCTTCGGAGCCGCGGCGGTCGCCGGCTTCGTGCTGCTCGCCGCCCTGGCCCGTCGCGACTTCTCCTTCGCCTATGTCGCCGACAGCACGAGCCGCGAGCTTCCGCTCGGCTATGCGCTCGCCGCCTTCTGGGGCGGCCAGGAGGGCTCGCTGCTCCTCTGGTTCCTCGTCCTCACCGGGATGGTGTCGGCAGCGCTCCTGCTGAACCCGCGGCTCACCCGCGAGGTTCTGCCCTGGACGGTGCCGATCGGAGCCGGCCTCGCCACGTTTTTCGCCCTGCTCGTCTGCTTCGTCGCCTCGCCGTTCGTGACCCAGGCTGCGCCCGCCGACGGCGCCGGGCTCAACCCGAGCCTTCAGAACCCGTACATGCTGGCGCACCCGCCGCTCCTCTACCTGGGCTACGTGGGGCTGACGGTGCCGTTCGCGTTCGCAATGGCGGCGCTCGCCTCGGGCCGGGCGGACGAGCGCTGGATCGTGGCGACGCGACGGTGGACGCTCGCGGCCTGGATGTTCCTGGGCGTTGCGATCCTGCTCGGCTCGAAGTGGGCCTACGAGGAGGTCGGGTGGGGCGGTTGGTATGCGTGGGACCCCGTTGAGAACGCCGCCCTGATGCCGTGGCTCGTCGCGACCGCCTTCCTGCACTCGGTGATGATCCAGGAGAAGAAGAACATGCTCCGCGTCTGGAACTCGGTGCTGATCGCGCTCGCTTTCGGACTCTCGATCTTCGGTACCTTCCTGACCCGGAGCGGAGTCCTGAACTCGATTCACAGCTTCACCGAGTCGTCGATCGGCCCGTGGTTCATCGGCTTCCTTACGCTCGTCGCGGCCGGCTCGGCGGCGCTGATCATCTGGCGCCTGCCGCTTTTGCGCTCCCGAACGAAGCTCGAGTCGCTGGTGTCGCGCGAGGCGGCCTTCCTCTACAACAACCTGTTCCTGGTCGCGCTCGCCCTCACCGTCCTCTGGGGGGTCGTCTTTCCGCTGGTCTCGGAGGCCGTTCGCGGCGTGGCAGTCACGGTCGGAGCGCCCTACTACAACTTCTTTGCGATCGCGTTCGGCCTCCCGATCATCCTCCTGATGGGGATCGGGCCCCTCGTCGCCTGGCGGCGGGCGTCGGTCCGCTCGCTCGGCGCCCAGCTCGCGTTGCCGGCCGGCGTTGCGCTCGCGGTGGGAGTCCTCCTCGTCCTGGCCGGGGCGGGATCGAGCCCGGCCGGCCTCGTCGGGTACACGTTCGCCGGGTTCGCCCTGACGACGATCGTGCAGGAGTTCACCCGAGGCACGCGCGCACGGAAGGCTCTCGGCGCCACGAGCTGGCCGTCCGCCTTCTCCGAGCTCGTGGGGCGAAACCGCCGCCGCTACGGCGGGTACGTCGTGCACGCGGCGATCGTGCTGCTGCTCCTCGGCGCCGTCGGAATCGGCGGCTTCGGGACGACGCGTGAGGGCAGGCTCGCACCGGGCGAGTCGATGCAGGCGGGAAACTACCGCCTGGAACTCCTCGGCACCTCGCAGAGGCGTGCCGCGAACGCACAGGAGATCCGGGCGCAGCTCGCAGTCTCCCGCGACGGAGAGAGCGCCGGAAACCTGGCGGCGGGCAAGAACCGCTACTTCGCCGAGCAGCAGACCTCGAACGAGGTCGCGATTCGCTCCGACCTGCTCCGGGCCGAGGACCTCTTCGTGATCGCCGACCAGTTCAACCCGGACGGTTCGGTCTACCTGAAGGTGCTCGTGAACCCGCTCGTGAACCTGATCTGGCTCGCCGGGTTCGTCTTCCTGCTCGGATCGCTCATCGCCATGTGGCCGGACGCGCGCGAGCAGCGGCGACTCGCGGGCCGCTTCACCGAGGCCGAAGCGCCCGCACCGGCGTAGGTGCTGATGGAGATCCTGGCGCTCGCTCTGGCGGCCCTGCTCGCCCTCGGCTGCGTCCTCTTCGTCGCCCGCCCCTTCCTGCGGGAGCCCGAGGCCGTCGACGACCGGATTCGCGTCGCCGGCACGGGCGAGGAGGAGCGGATCCGCTGCGAAGAGGAGCGGGATAGAGCCCTCGCCGCGCTCAAGGAGCTCGAGTTCGACCACCGGACCGGGAAGATCTCGGATCCGGACTACCGCGAGTCGGTGGGGCCGCTTCGCGCGCAGGTCGCCCAGGCGCTCCGGGCCCTCGATGCCGCCGGACGTGAGCCGGGCGAGCGGAGCAAGGCCGGCGAGGTGACCGCGCGTGTCTGAGTGCGTCCATTGCGGTACTCCTCTCCGGGCCGAGAGCCGCTACTGCCCCGAGTGCGGCGGTGGCCTCGGCGAGAAAGCTCCTTCGCGGACGGGCTTGAAGCTTCCGTCACCGTTGCTGGTGCTCGCGGCCCTGGCCGGCATCGCCGGGATCATTCTGCTCGCCGGCGGCGTCTGGGCCTGGGGCGCCGTGGCGTTGCTGGCCGCCGCAGTTCTCTACCTCTTCGACAGGTTCGTCGATCGTCGCGTCGCGGCCCGCGGACTTTCGGACGTGCGCGGTCGTTTCGCAGCGACCCGGGAATCCGTCGCGCTCAGGTCGCGGGGCCAGATGGGCGTCTTCAGGGCCCGCCGGGAGCTCGCGGAGCTCCACATCGAGAAGGACCGGATCTTCCGGGAGCTGGGGGAGGCCGTGTACTCCGAGGACAAAGAGGGCATGAAGGCCAAACGGACGGCCGTCGACGCCGTCGTCGGGCGAATCCGCGACAAGGAGGCCGAGATCGACACCCTGATCCGAGAAACAGAGGCGATGATCCAACGCGTTCAGGCGCCTGTCCAGGAGACCGTCAAGCTCGAGGCGCCGCCCGAGCCGCCGCGCGTCCCCGAGCCGTGGCCGCCCCCGGACGAGGCGGACATTCCGGAGCCGCCGCAGCCCACGCCAGGCGAGCCGACGCCAGGCCCGGGGGAGCCCACTCCGCCCGGGGAGCCGCCACAGCCGGGGATCACGCAACACCGCAGTTAAAGCGTTCCCGAGGGCGTGCGCCGGTGGCGATTGTCCGCCAGTCCTGATAAAAACCTCCCCTAATCTCCCTGAAACAGCGTGCCGGGCCCGCAGGGACGTCCTTTCGCCCGGCGAAAATCACCCCGGTGTCACGCCCCCGCCGACCCATCTCGCTCGTCATCGCCTGCCTCGGGCTCGCCGTTGCGGCGATTCCGGCCGGCGCCCTCGGCTCGCTGTCAGACCGGAAGGACCAGGTCGACGCCCAGATAGCAGCCCTCCAGGCTCAGATCTCAGGTGCCAAGGAGAAGGAGGGCGTCCTCTCGAGCGAGATCGAGACCGCGAGCTCCGAGATCGGCTCGCTCGAAGGCAAGATCGGGAGTCTCTCGGCGCTCGTGTCCGCGCTCGAGGCCGATCTCGCCGAGTCTCGGTCGCGGCTCGCACGCCTCCGGGCGAGGTACGAGGAGCAGACGCGCAGGCTCGAGTTTCTGGTCGCCCAGCACGAGCTGGCGAATCGCCGCCTGGAGGAGAGGCTCGTGGAGCTGTACCAGACCGGGCAAACCACCGAGCTCGAGATCCTGCTCCAGGTCGCGAGCCTGAACGATCTGATCGAGCAGATCGACTACTTCCGACAGATCGGGAACGAGGACCGGCGCATCGTCGACGAGATCAAAGGCGTCCGGGACGCGGTTCGCGTCGCACGGCGCGAGACGGCGGCGACCAAGAAGGAAGTGGAGCAGGTCACCGCCGAGCTGGCCCAGAAGACCGCCGAGCAGCGAGCCGCGCGCGACCAGCTCGTCGCGCAGCAGAGCGCGTTGGTCGCAGCCCGTGACGACAGGCAGTCGCTCCTTGCGAGCATTCGGGACGAGCGCGACGAGCACGAGGAGGATCTCGGAGCGATGCAGGCCGCGAGCGCCTCGCTCGCCGATCAAATCCGCTCTGCGCAGGCCGGCTCGAGCGGGTCGAGCGGCGGCTCGGGCGGAAGCTCCGGCTCTGGCGTGTCCTCGAGCGGTCTCGCCTGGCCCGTCTCGGGGCCCGTAGTCAGCGGCTTCGGCCCCCGCTGGGGTCGTCTGCACGAGGGCATCGACATCGCAGTGCCCAACGGCACGGCGGTGCACGCGTCGGCTGCTGGCACGATCATCTACGCAGGCAGCCTGGGTGGTTACGGGAACATCGTGGTGATCGACCACGGGAATGGCCTGGCGACCGCATACGCGCACCTGTCGGCCATCTGGGTCGGAGGCGGCTCGGTCTCGCAGGGGCAGGCGATCGCCGGCACCGGCTGCACCGGCCACTGTTTGGGCCCGCACCTCCACTTCGAGGTGAGGGTGAACGGGAGTGCCGTGAATCCCCTCGGTTACCTGTAGAGGCGCGCAGTGAACGCGCCATCCGCCTTCGCGGCTGGACGCTTCTAACCGCTACTCGCGGGCCTCAGCCCGCGAGGCATGCTCTTCGAAGACCCTCCGAGTCCCTGGCTGTTGCAGAGCATGCCTGCCCGTGCCACAAGGCACGGGCAGTAGCGGCGATGGAGCGAACGGCCGCGAAGGCGGGCGGAGCGGTCACCGCAGCCGAGGGTCACTGCGCGTTGTTCAACGAGCGGATATCGGGGAGCCCCCGATGCAGGCCGTCCAGGTCGAAGCCGTAGCCGACGAAGAACTCGTCCGGCACGGTGAAGCCGACATAGCGGAGCGGCAGATCTTCGACGAGGCGGCGGTAGGGGCGGTCGAGGAGCGAGCAGACGGCGAGGCTCGCCGGATCGCGGAGCCGGAGAGCCGTCAGGAGGTAGTTGAGCGTCAGGCCGGTGTCGACCACGAGGTCCACGATTACGACGTCCCGGCCGGCGATGGGTGCATCGAGATCCTTCATGATCCGGACGCCTGCATGGCCTCCGAGGGCGCGCCCGTAGCCGGCGAGGCTCACGAGGTCGAGGTGGTGCGGGATCGGCACGGCGCGCGAGAGATCGGCGAGGAAGACGTAGGACGCCCGGAGCACCCCGACCAGGAGGGGCTCCTTCCCGGCGTAGTCCTCGGAGATGCGGGCTCCGAGCTCGGCGACCCGCGCCTGGATGTCGGCGCTCCTCAAGTGCACTTCGCCGACGCGGGGGTCGGGCCCGGCCAGTCGCAGGTGCCGGGAGGCTCTACGAGGCGAGGCTGAGACCGTACTTCTCCACGAGACGCTCGATGTCACGCCGGTAGAAGAGCTTCACCTTCACGTCGGGATACCGCTCTCTGAGCTTCCTGATCTTGCGGTTCTTCCGCGTCACGAGCGACTGCTTCATCGTCGTGATCTCCACGTAGAGGTCCTGGTCCGGGAGGTAGAAGTCCGGCCTGGCCGCTTCGATGACGCGGCCCTGCTCGTCCGTCTCGAGGACGAACGAGCGCGGCTCATACTCCCACCGGATGCCGTAGAAATCGAGGAGCTTCGCGACCTCGAGTTCCGCCTTGTTGACGAAACGGGGAGGCTGACGCCCACAATATGCCTGGAAAGCAGGCATTTCTTCCGGCACGAATTCAACGGTACCAGTCTGCGCGGACGGCCCATCACTAAACTCCGGTGCTCGGCGGGCGACCAGGAGAGCCGTGTTTCGGATCGCGCACATCTCCGACCTGCACTGCGGGTCGCAGCATTTCGTCCCGAATCTCATGGAGCGGGCGATCATGGAGATCAACGAGCTCGAGCCGGACATCGTCGTCTGCTCCGGCGACTTGACGGCGTTCGGCTATCGCCAGGAGTACGCCGAGGCCAAGCAGTACCTGGAGCGGCTCCAGTGCGGGACGCTCGTGGTCGTGCCGGGGAACCACGATTCCCGGAACGTGGGCTACCTCCACTTCGAGGAGCAGTTCGGGGAGCGCGACACCGTTCACCACCAGAACGGCGTCTCGGTCGTCGCGATCGATTCCTCAGAGCCTGACCTCGACCACGGACACATCGGCCGGAGCCGCTACCGCTGGATCTCGGAGCAGTTCGCCCACCCGGCGGACTTCCGGATCTTCGTCCTCCATCACCACCTGCTGCCCGTTCCGGGCACCGGCCGCGAGCGGAATGTCGTCTACGACGCCGGCGACGCGCTCGAGGCGCTGCAGCGCTCGCAGGTCAACCTCGTCCTCTCGGGGCACAAGCACGTGCCGTATGCCTGGCGCCTGGAAGACCTCTTCATCGTCAACACCGGCACCGTGTCGACGCTCCGCCTCAGGGGCAGGACGCGACCCTGTTACAACGTGGTCGAGATCGAGGGCCGCCACGTCGACGTCTGGCGTCGCTACCCGTTCCACGGCTCCGAGCGGATCATCCAGTTCTCGACCGACACGCTCGAGTTCGAGAAGTACACGACCCGGATCGAGGACGAGGTCACGAGTCGATGAGCGGAAAAGGGCCGACGGCGCTCGCGCTGATCGACGGCGAGCACTATCCCGAGGTCGTCAGGGACGCCCTCGCCGAGCTTCCCTACACGATCGCCGGCGCGGTTCTCCTGGGCGGCACGGAGAAGATTCGCGGCGACGAGGACTACGGCGTGCCGCTCCACCCCGGCCTCGAAGTGGGGCTCGAGCTGACCGGTGCCGAGCTCGTGGTCGACCTTTCGGACGAGCCGGTGCTCGACGCCCGCGGGCGCCTGAGGCTCGCGAGCCGCGCGCTCGCCGCGGGCCGTCCGTACGTGGGCGCCGACTTCCGCTTCGAGCCGGTGACCCTCGCTTCGTTCGACCTCCCATCCCTGGCGGTCGTCGGGAGCGGCAAGCGGGTGGGTAAGACCGCGGTCGCCGGCCACCTCGCGCGGTTGCTCTCGGACGATCGGGAGGTGGTCGTCGTGGCGATGGGCCGCGGGGGGCCGCGTGACCCTGTCGTGGTCGACTCTCCGCCGACCCTCGACGACCTGCTGGAGCTCTCCCGCGGCGGCTCCCACGCAGCCTCGGACTACCTGGAGGACGCGGCACTCGCGAGCGTCGTCACGATCGGCTGCCGGCGCTGCGGTGGCGGGCTCGCGGGGCAGCCCTTCGTCTCGAACGTCGAGGCGGGTGCGCGGGCGGCGGCCGGGCGCGGGCCCGACCTGGTCATCTTCGAAGGCAGTGGGACGTCGGTGCCGCCGATCGCCGTGGACGCCCGCGTGCTCGTTGCCGGAGCCTCGCAGGATCCGGAGCTCGTCACGGGCTTTCTCGGCGCCTATCGCCTCCTGATCTCCGACCTCGTTCTCTTGACGGGCTGCGAGGAGCCCCTGGCCAGCCCCGAGCGCGTCGCGACGCTTCGCGCCGCGATTGGCGATGTCGACCCCGGGCTCGAGGTCGTCGAGGCCGTGCTACGTCCACGCCCGGTCGAGCCGCTTGCCGGCAGCCGCGTGGCCTTCTTCTCGACGGCCCCGGCGGCGATCCACGACCGTCTCAGGTCGCATCTCGAGGAAGTGGAGGGTGCGGAGGTCGTCCTGGTTTCCGGAAACCTGAGCCGTCGGGACGCACTTCGTGCCGACGTGGCCTCGGACGCTGTCCGGGCAGTCGACGTCTTCCTCATCGAGCTGAAGGCGGCGGCCATCGACGTCGTCGCCGAGGCGGCGGCGGAGCGGGGGGTGGAGATCGTCTTCGCCGACAATGCGGTCGTGCCGCTCGAGGGCGACCTTGACGCGAGGCTCCGGGCGCTCGCGCCGGCCCGGGTGGTTGCGTGAGCGACCGGCGGCCGCCCGAGTCCCTCGGCGGTGAGGAGGGGCGGCGGCTTCCGTACTCCAAGGGTCTCATGGCGAAGACGCTCGCCGGAACCGGCCTTCGTCCGGAGCGCGCCTACGAGCTCGCCCGGCTGATCGAGCAGGAGCTCGTGCGCGAGCACGAGGAGGACACCTTCACCGAGGAGCACCTGAACGAGCTCGCCGCCCAAGTGCTCGCCGAGCACGAGGGCGAAGAGGCCGTGCGCGGGCTGAGACGCTATCGCACCCTGCAGGAGCTGGATCTGCCGCTGATCCTCCTCATCGGCGGCGCGACCGGGACCGGCAAGTCGACGGTCACGACGGAAGTCGCCCACCGCCTCGGCATCACCCGCGTCGCCTCCACCGACTTCGTGCGCCAGACGATGCGGGCATTCTTCTCGCTCGACTTCATGCCGTCCATCCACTACTCGAGCTTCGAGGCGGCCGCCGCGGTCGCCGCCCCCTCCGAGGCCCGGGACCCGACTCTCGTCGGCTTCAACGACCAGACGAGGAACGTGCTCGTGGGTGTCCGCGCCGTCATCGACCGGGCGCTGACCGAGCGTTACTCCATGGCGCTCGAGGGCGTGCACGTAGTGCCCGGCCTCGTACCCACCGCCGTCGAGGGCGCCGTGGTCGTCCAGGCGCTCCTCGTGATCGAGGACGAGAACGAGCACGCCCGGCACTTCTGGGTCCGCGACGCGGGCTCGGAGGGGCTGCGGCCGGTCGCGAAGTACCTCGACTCGCTGGGCGACATCCGCCGCATCCAGGCCTACCTCGTCGAGCGGGCCGAGAAAGCGGGCGTCCCCGTGCTCGAGAACTCTCGCGTCGAGCGGACTGCAGAGGCTGTGATCCGGCTCGTGCTCGAGCAGGTGGAGCGGACGGTCGGGGCGCCGGCCTAGATGGTTGGCGTGAACCTCGACGAAACGCATCGGGATTGCCCGTGCGAGCTCTTCGCCGCAGTGACTGAACGGGCGGCCCTCGCGAGCGGCCGCTGGCTGGGCCGCGGGGACGTGAAGGCGGCGGAAGATTCGGCCTCCACCGCCATGCGGGATGCGCTCGACGAGCTGTCCATCGAGGGCCACGTCGTCGTCGGCGCGGAGGAGCCGGAGAGCGCGCTCGCGATGGGGACCAAGGTGGGTCGCGGCGGGCGGGTGTACGACCTTGCCGCCGACCCGCTCGAGGGACGGAGCGTGGTGGCGCGCGGCGAGGCGGGGGCGATGGCCATGATCGCGGTCGGCGACGCCGGGACATTCCCCCGCCTGCCGGACATGTACATGCGAAAGATGGCGGTTGGCCCGGTCGCACGGGGTCGGATCGACCTGGCGAGCCCGGTCGGCGACAACATCCGCGCGATCGCGGAGGCGTTCGGACGGAACCCGAACGACATCACGTCGATCGTCCTCGACCCCCCGCGCCACCACGATTTGATCGAGGAGATCCGCGCCGCCGGCGGGCGCATCAAGCTGATTCAGGACGGTGACGTGACCTCGTCCATCACCGCGGCGATCCGGGGGACGAACGACCATCTGGCGATCGGCATCGGTGGAGCGCGCCAGGCGCTCATCTCCGCAGCCGCGCTCCGGTGTCTCGGCGGAGAGCTGCAGGCACAGCTCTGGCCGACCACACGCGCCGAGATCGGGCAAGCCGCCGAGCACGGGATCGATGACGTCGAGCGGACGTTCACAACGGAGGAGCTCGCTCCAGGCGAGGTGATCGTCGCCGCGACGGGCGTCTCGAACAGCGACCTGCTCCGCGGTGTCCGGTACCTTGCGGACAGCGCCCGTACGCACTCCGTCGTCATGTGCACCCGCCACAACTGGGTGCGCTTCATCGACGGGATCCACTTCTTCGCCCGCGACCGGCGCGGGGAAGGGCGGTTGCTCAGTGAGAGGATTAATGTGAAATTCGGCCGCCGCCGGGGGCGCTCCAGACCAAGCTGGGCACCGCGGCCGCTCGCGGTGCGTAGC
>JBPCPR010000278.1:0-5786 GCA_050998925.1 Gaiellaceae bacterium | reverse complement strand
GACGTCGACTTCGAGCCGCTCCTCGACGGGCTCGAGACGCTCGTCGCCACCGGCTCACGGGCGGAGGAGCTCGCGCTTCGGTTCAAGTACGCCGGGCTTGACGCCGAGCGCATCGAGCTGCTGCCCGACCTGACGCGTGCGCTCGACCGTGGGCTCGAGCTGACGGGCCCGGGCGGAGAGGTGGTGGTGCTTCCGACGTACACGGCCATGCTCGCCTTCAGGAAGATCGTGGGAGATCGGGGCCTCGTGCGCCCGTACTGGGAGTCAGCGGCTTGAAGGTCGTCGTCGGACATCTCTATCCGGACCATCTGAACATCTACGCCGACCGCGGCAACATCGCGGTCCTGGCCCGCCGGGCCGAGTGGCGGGGCATCGACTTCGAGGTCCGCGGGATCGGCCCGGGGCAAGCTCTGGACCCGACAGCCTACGACCTCTTCTACGTCGGCGGTGGACAAGACCGCGAGCAGGCCCTGATCGCCCCTGACATGGCCGGGCATGCCGAGGGCCTCGAAGAGGCACTGGCGGGCGGAGCAGCACTTCTGGCCGTCTGTGGCGGTTACCAGCTTCTGGGAAGCTCGTATCTCGACCGCTCGGGCGCAGTGCTTCCAGGCGCCGGAGTCTTCGACCTGCAGACGGTGGCCGGAGAACGCCGGATGATCGGCGACGTCCTGCTCGAGTGTGAGCTCGAGCCGGGTGAGCGGAGGACGCTCGCCGGATTCGAGAACCACGCCGGAAGGACGACCCTCGGCGTCGGAGCGCTGCCGCTCGGACGGGTAGTCGCCGGATTCGGAAACGATGGCGAGAGCGGGTACGAAGGCTGCCACCGCGGGCGGGCGCTCGGGACGTACCTGCATGGCCCCTTGCTCCCGCGAAACCCCTGGCTCGCCGACTGGCTCCTGGCGCAGGGGCTGGCTCGGACGGGCGGCGAGCCTCCGAATCTTGATCCCTTGCCGGACGAGCTGGAGGCGCGAGCCCAGCGCGTCGCGGCCGATCGTGCCCGCGAACGCGGCGGGCGCTGGCAGTAGCCGCGGCAAAAGAGGCCGGGACCCTTACCAGGTGGACCCAGCCTCCTCCCTCTTCAGATGCTAACCGCGCAGTCCGCGCGGGTGGCGCGCGATCTGTGTCGTCAAGGAGCCCAGAGTGAGCCAAGGTACACAACGGGATCTCCCGATTGCCACCGCGCGAGGAAGCGCTGGATCGGTGGGTGCAGGCTCAGGCCGTCCAGCTCGTCCACGTCGAAGAGGCGATGCCCGCGCACGGCCGCATCACGGGACGTCACAGCCTCGAGCGAACGCCCTCCGAGGAAGCCGGCGAAGATGATGTTCACGACGTGCTTCGGGCGCGCGCTGAGCGGCGCGATCGAGTCCACGAGCGCCACCGGGCCCTCGAGCGGCAGGCTTTCCTCGATGCCACACTCTTCCGTCAGCTCCCGCTGCAGTGCGCCCGCAAGGCTCTCGCCGAGCTGGACGCCCCCGCCCGGCAGAAGCCAGTTGTCGCGCCCGTCCTTCTGATGGCGACAGAGGAGGATCTTCTCCTCGCGCCGGAGGATCGCGCACACCCGGATTCGCGGCTCCATCAAGAGCCCTGCGACGAGCCGAAGCCGCGCTCGCCACGTTCGCTTTCGGGGAGCTCCTCGACCTCCGTCGGTCGCAGGACGGCGACCGGCAGTACGACGAGCTGCGCCACACGCTCCCCAGCCTCGGCCCTGAACGTGCGCTCCCGATCCGTGTTCAGAAGGCAGATCTGGAGCTCGCCGCGGTACCCGGAGTCGACCAGCCCCGGTGCATTCACGATCGTGATGCCATGCTGTGCCGCGAGCCCCGAGCGAGGCTGGACGAAACCGGCGTGCCCGGACGGGATGGCGACGGCGAGTCCAGTCGAGACGAGCTTCCGCTCACCGGGGGCGAGCTCGAAGCGCTCGCACGCCGCGAGGTCGAGTCCGGCATCGCCCTCGTAGGCGCGGTTCGGCAGCCTCGCCTCGGGGCGGAGCCTCCGAACCGGAAGCTCGGTCACGCCTGCGTGGCCCGCGCCGGGCTCTCCACGACCAGATACGCGGCGAAGCGGGCCGCTTCCCCGCGTGGAAGCCGGGCCACCACCAGCACACCATCCGGGCGGTCGGCGCGCTCCTCGATCGGCGCCCCGAGCTCGTAGAGTTGGGCCAAGACCTTACCCTCGCCATGCGGAATCAACATCCGCACGCGTTCGAAGCGGCTCGAGAAACGCTCCGCGACCCGCGCGCGGAGGTCGGCAAGGCCCTCGCCCGTGGCGGCCGAGACCTGGATCGAGCCGGGGAAGCGGTTCGCGAGCCGTCGGCGGCGGAGCGGATCGACGCGATCGATCTTGTTCAGCACGAGCTCGATCGGAAGCTCGGACGCCCCGATCTCCTGGAGCACTGTGTCGACTGCCTCGACCAACTCGTCCAGACGTTCGTCCGGCGCGGACGCATCCGCCACGTGGACGATGAGATCCGAGAGGAGCGTCTCCTCGAGCGTCGCCGCGAAGCCCTGCACCAGCTGATGGGGGAGCCTGCGGATGAATCCGACCGTGTCGGTGACGAGGTACCTCCGCCCTTCGTGCTCGAAGCCGCGCGTCGTCGGATCGAGCGTCTCGAAGAGGCGGTCGTTGACAGACACGTCTGCGCCCGTAAGCGTGTTCAGAAGCGTCGACTTGCCGGCGTTCGTGTACCCCGCGAGCGATACCACCGGTGTCTCGCCGGCCCGGCGGTGCTTCCGCTGCGTCTCGCGGCCTCGCCCCAGTCGCCGTAGGCGCTCGCGGAGGACGCCGATCCGCCGGCGGGCCAGCCGTCGGTCGGTCTCGAGTTGCGACTCACCGGGACCCCGGGTCCCGATTCCTCCGCCGAGACGCTCGAGGTGCTGCCACAGACCTCGCATCCGCGGCAGGTTGTACTCGAGCTGGGCCAGCTCGACCTGCAACTTGCCCTCGGCCGTGACGGCGTGTTGCGCGAAGATGTCCAGGATGAGCTGCGTGCGGTCGACCACTCGCAGCTTGAACTCGTCCTCGAGCCGTCGCTGCTGACCCGGATCCAGGTCGTCGTCGATGACCACGGACTCGGCCGCTGCCTCGGCGACTGCCGCTTTCAGCTCAACGAGCTTTCCCTTTCCGACGTAGGTGCGCGCATCCGGGGACGGGCGGCGCTGCACCAGCTCGCCAACCGGTAGCACGCCCGCAGTCCGAAGCAGCGCGCGGAGCTCGTCCAGCTCGTCCTCGGCGTCGGCTCCCTGCGGCAGGACCGCGACGAGGAAGCCTCGCTCGGGCTCCGCCCCCGGTGCGGGGTCGGGCTGGTGTGGACTCACGCGGTGATTATGCCCGGGCGCCGACGTCGAGCGACGATGCGATCCGGCTCGCAGCTTCCTCGAGCCGCTCGTCCGGAACAGTCAGGGAGATCCGCACGAACCCCTCCCCGCTCGGCCCGAACGACGGTCCGGGTGAGACGACGACTCCCGCTTCCTCGAGGATGAGCTCGGTGAATCCGGCCGACGTCTGGTCCGCGGGGACGCCAATCCAGATGTAGGGCGTCGCCTGCGGAGGTTTCGATGGCAGGCCGATCGCCGCGAGCGCGCTCACCATGAGGTCGCGGCGACGCCGGTAGATCTCCGACATCTCCGCGGGAAACGAGCGTGCCTCCCGGAGCGCGGCGATGCCCGCCAGCTGAACCGCCTCGAACATCCCCGAGTCGAGGTTCGTCTTCAGCTGGCGGTACCGCTCGACGATCTCGGGGTTGCCGGCGATCCAGCCGATGCGCCAGCCCGTCAGGTTCCACCCTTTGGAGAGCGAGAAGATCTCGGCCCCGACCTCTCGGGCACCCGGCGTCTCGAGGAAGCTCGGGGGTCGATGGCCCTCGAAT
Source organism: Gaiellaceae bacterium (assembly GCA_050998925.1). GTDB lineage: Bacteria > Actinomycetota > Thermoleophilia > Gaiellales > Gaiellaceae > DASQGA01. Next base: position 1,921 of record JBPCPR010000278.1, on the reverse strand, counting down.
GCCACCTCGGTGTACGACGCATCGTGGATGACGATGAGGTCGTGGCTCCTGGCGAACTCCACCGCTTGCTCGAAAAAGCCTGTGCCGATCGTCGCCCCGGTCGGGTTGTTGGGGTAGTTCAAGAAGGGGAGGTTCGCGGCCGCGCAGACCTCGGCGGGGATGCCCGCCAGATCCGGCATGAAGCCTCGATCGGGCACGAGCGGCAAGTAGTGCACCGTCGCACCCGCGAACACCGGGCCGGAGGTGTACGGCGGATAGCCCGGCTCGGGAGACAGGCAGACGTCCCCGGGGTCGAGACACGCGAGCGCCACGTGGGCCACGGCCTCCTTCCCTCCGAGGACGGGCATGACCTCGGTATCCGGGTCCAGCTCGACCCCGAAGCGATCCGCATAGAACTCGGCGACGGCCTCGCGGAAGGCCGACAGCCCCTGGTTCGTCGGGTAGCGGTGGGTCGCGGGATCGGCAACCGCGCGCTGCAGGGCGTCGACCACGGGAACGGGGCTCGGAAGGTCGGGGTCGCCGATGCCGAGACTTATGACGTCGACTCCGGAAGCGCGCTTCTCGGCGATCCTCCGCTCGAGTTCCGCGAAGAGATAGGGCGGAACCGCGTCGAGACGGCGTGCAAACCTCACGCCCCGAGCTCCTGGAGGAGCTCAGGGGCCACGGTGCCCGTGCAGATCTCCTGTGCGGGCCCGGTCAGACGCGCGTCCATCCCCTTGTCCAGCTCGACCAGGAGCTCACCGCCGGCGAGGTGAACCGTGACGCGGCTGTCGCACCACCCTCGGGCCAGCGCGGCGCCTGCGACCGCACAGGCGCTCGTGCCGGAGGAAAGGGTCTCCCCCGCCCCACGCTCCCAGACCGCGACCGCCGCGTCGCTTCGAGAGTCGATGCGCACGAGCTGCACATTCGTCCGCTCCGGGAAGCGCGGATGGTTCTCGACGAGCGGGCCGAGTCGCAGGAGCTCGGTACGCTCGGGCTCTCTGCGGATGACCGCATGCGGGTTGCCAACGGACACGGGCGTGAACTCGAGCGAGACCCCGTCGACCAGGAGCTCCTCCGGATCGCCGACCTCGACGCGACCCATCTCCGTCTCGACCTGGAGCCCTCCCCGCATCGTCGCCGTGATCTCCCGAGAGCCGACTCTCACCCTGACCTCGTTCTGCCCCGTCTCCTGGGCCAGCCAGCGCGCGGCGATCCTCGTCCCGTTCCCCGAAAGCTCGGCCGTCGAGCCGTCCGGGTTCCAGACGACGACGTCCATGGCCGCGTCGGCGACGGACGTCACCTCGAGGATCCCGTCCGATCCGATGCCGAAGTGGTATTCGCAAAGCCGCTCGACGACCCGGGCAACGAGCGGCGCGCCGACCTCAGTCCGCTCGATGAGCAGATAGTCGTTGCCGAGTCCATGCCACTTCGAGAATCTCATCGGCGATCTCGCCGGGGGGGCGATCGGCCGAAAGGCTAACGATGCCCGGGATCCTGCGCATCCACTTGCGCTGGTACGCGGCGTACCGCGTCGTCCTGGCCACGAGTGCATCGATGGCCTCCGCTCGAGTGAGATCGGCAACCTCCCTGAGCCCGATGACCTGCCGTGCAGTGACGGAGATGGTGCCCGCCAGCGCGCGCCGCACTTCCTGCTCGACGCCGCGGTCGAACATCAGGCGGGCGCGCTCCGCGATGCGCTGGTCGAGACGTTCCTTCGGCACGTCCAGAGCGAAGACAACGGTCGGATGACGGACCTACGTTGACCAAAGCATGTCCGCCGCGGGCGCGAGCGAGTGCCCCGACTCGGCCAGCTCGAGGGCGCGAACGACCCGTTTCTTGTCGTTTGCGTGCACGCTCGAAGCGGCTCGGGGATCACGATCCCGGAGTACTGCGTGGGTTCTCTCGGGCCCGAGCTGCTCGTAAAGGCGCTCCATCCGCG
>JBPCPR010000175.1:0-6283 GCA_050998925.1 Gaiellaceae bacterium | reverse complement strand
GTGCAGGCGTGGAGGACGCCGTCCCGCTCATCCAGGATCGCGTGGTAGACCGACCAGCCCTCGAGGTGCGGCCCTTCGAGCATCCACTCTCGGCGCCCCTCGTCGCTGCGGAAGAGAAAGAGCCCCTTCTTCGTCCCGGCGAGCACGACGACCGACATCGACGAGAGCTTTTCAGATCGAGCGCCCGACCGCCGCTTGATAGCTCGGCACGATGGCTCCCCACCCATGCCGCGTGCGATCCCGCCTGATGGCGCCGTCTGCACCGAGGCGCTCCCAGCCGCGGTGCTCGATCGTGACCGTGGTCTTCCCGCCCTCGGGCGTGAACGTGACCTCGACCTCCGTCGCGTCCCGGCGGTCGAACATGAGGTGCCAGAGATAGGCGAGCCGAGTGGGAGGCTCCCAGATGACCACCTCACCCCATTCGTGCTCCTCGCCGCTCGGCGTGCGCTCGTAGATCCGCCCGCCGCTTCTGGGCTCGAACGTGACTGTGAGGCCCGGCTCGCGGCTGACCGTGTGGCCGCGCGGCCACCAGAGATCGATCTTCGTCGCCCAGAGCTCGAATGCGTGCTCCGCCGACGCGTCGACCGCGAACTTGAGCTCGAGCGGTTCCATCAGCTCGGAGTCCGACCGCGATCGGGGGTGTTCTCCGCCGCCAGGCGAAACCGCGTCGCCGCGTCGCCCCACACCTCCGTCAGGTACTCGCGCACCGCGGTGAGTCCCTCGTCGTGCAGGCGGTAGAGGCGCCGCGTGCCCTCGGGGCGGTCGGCCACGAGACCCGCCTCTTTCAGAAGCCGAAGATGGCGTGAGACGGCAGGCCGGCTGATGGGCAGGGAGTTCGCGAGCTCCTGCACCGACTTGTCCCCGGCTCCCAGCAGCTCGACGATCGCCCGGCGGTTCGCGTCACCCAGAGCCTCGAAGGGATCCCGGGCTGCCGTCGCACCTTGGGGCTCAGGCACGCTCCGCCCGCTGCTTGAGCCCGTCGCCGAACTGCTCGAAGGCCGGTTGGAGATCCGGCATCGACCGCCCGATGAGGGGTAGGAGCGGGCCGCTGAACTCCTCCCGCATCCTGAAATCGGTGGCGCCCTCGTCTCGGGGAGAGAGCGTGAACGTTCGCACGCCCTTGAAGAGCCCCAGGGGCATCCCGCCCGACCAGGCCATGCGTCGCGCCGGCTCGAACTCCGTCACCTCGACAGGGAACGTGCGGTCGGGGCTCAGCTTGGTGACCACCTTGATCTTCTCACCGAGAGCGATCCGGCCCTCGATCCGGTCGAGTCCAGGATCCCACTCGGGCCAGCTCGGTCCATCCGCCAGGATTGCCCAGATGGCCTCGGGCGTCGCGTTGATCGTTCTGCTCACGTCATGAACCTTCACGGGGCTCCTCTTCAGAGTAACCATAGCGTTACCGTAACACCGAAGTTACGAATCCTGGGCTTGTGCAATCCATCCGGAGCGCCATAATCAAGGCCGTGCGCTTCCGCGCCTTGCTTGTCGCCGCGCTCTTCGCCGTCGCACTTCCCTCCCCCGCCGGGGCCGTCGTGGATGCGGGGACGATCCAGGTCAACCGGGGCGCGGCCGGGATCCGCCTCGGGATGACGCGTGCGAGCGTTGTGTCCAGGCTGGGCGCGCCCGTCTTCCAGAACGCGAACGGCTACATGCAGTACTCGGAGGTCAACATCTTCGACGTGTACCTGAACACTTCGCGTCGTGTCCGCATGCTCGGAGTCTCCGGCCCGAGCTTCTGCACCGCTTCCGGTATCTGCCTGTTCGAGGCCTTTGGTGTCCGCAAGCTCAAGAACCAGTGGGGGCCGCGGCTGAAGCTCCTGAGGCTCGAGACCGGCGAGCAGGCCTACGTCCTGCGAGGGCGCGTCAACGGCCGCCGGGTCTTCACCGCGTTCTCGCCGACGACGATTCGACCGCGAGGGAAGATCATCATGGTGTTCATCGGCCGGTGTCCACCGCGGCCGGCCGTCTGCGGGCTCTAGAGCCAGCCATGCCGGGGGGCACGCGGGAGCTCGAGGACGCGCTTGCGGCGCTCCGTGAGAGCGAGGCGCGGTTCCGCGAGATGGCGGACAGCGCCCCGGTTCTCATCTGGATGGCGGGGCCCGACACCCTTTGCACCTTCTTCAACCGCGGATGGCTCGAGTTCACCGGACGAACGATGGCGGAGGAGCTCGGGAACGGCTGGACGGAGGGCATCCATCCCGGCGACCGCGACCGCTTCCTGTCGGTCTACCTGGGCGCCTTCGAACAGCGGCAGCCGTTCGACACCGAGTATCGCCTCCGACGCGCCGACGGCGAGCACCGCTGGCTGATCGACAGGGCGGTGCCGCTCTACCGTGGAGAGACGTTCGCCGGGTACATCGGGACGTGCATCGACGTCCACGAGCGCCGCCAGGCCTCAGACCGCATGGCACGCCTCCAGGCGGTCACCGCCCGCCTCGCGCGCGCATCGACGCAGACGGAGGTGGCCGGCGCCGTCGTCCACGAGGGCGCCGCCGCCCTGAACGCGCAGGCCGGGTGGATCGCGCTGCTCTCGGAGGACGAGAGCGCGCTCGAGCTGCTCGCGTCGGTCGGATACAAGCCCGAGCTCGCGGAGGCCTATCGCTCTCTGCCGATGTCGCTCGTGAATCCGACGGTGGATGCCGTGCGGCACGCGCGCCCGGTGTGGCTCGGCTCGGCTGACGCGGTCGCCGCTTCCTACCCGGACCTGGATCGGGACTACCGCCAGACAGGGTTCGAGGCGATGGCGATCGTGCCGCTTCTGTCCGGGGCGAGGGCGGTGGGCATCCTGGCCCTGAACTTCGAGGCGCGGCGGACGTTCGACGCGGGCGACCGTGGCCTGCTCACGACTATGGCCACCCAGTGCAGCCAGGCCCTCGAGCGAGCCCGGCTCTACGATGAGCGGGAGCATCGCGCCCGGGCCGTCCGCGTTCTCGAGCACGTCGGCGACGGAGTCTTCCAGGTTGACGAGGAGGGGCTCATCACCACCTGGAACCGTGCTGCGCAGAACATCACGGGCGTACCGCCGGAGCGGGCGCTGGGCAAGCACCTGACCGAGATCTGGACGACCTGGGACCAGGTGGCGCCACGGGTCGAGATCACCCGCGAGCCGGTTGCCGAAGGCCGCCGGGAGGCGTTCCCGTTCGAGGTCGAGGGACGTGAGCACTGGCTTGCCATCTCCGGGGTCGCGGCAGGCGAGTCGACCGTCTACGCGTTCCGTGACGTGACGGAGTCGCACGCGCTCGAGGAGGCGCGCCGCGACTTCCTCGCCACGGCCTCGCATGAGCTGCGGACGCCCCTCGCCGCGGTGTACGGCGCCGCCCAGACGCTCCGGAAGCACCACCTCGAGGCGGGCCAGGGGGACGTCCTGCTCGAGATGATCGCGCGGGAATCCGAGCGGCTGGCGGGAATCCTCGACGACCTGCTGACCGCGACCCGGCTTGACACCGGGATGATGCAGCTCTCGATCGGACAGTGCGACGGGCGCAGCCTCGTAGAGGAGATCGTCGCCCTCGAGCGCGAGGCGGTGCCGGCCGAGTTCGAGCTCGCCGTCGTGGCGGACGAGGAGACGCCCAAGGTCGCCTGCGACCGGGAGCGCCTTCGGCAGGTACTCATGAACCTGGTCGAGAACGCGATCAAGTATTCACCCGGGGGAGGCCGCGTCGAGGTCGCCCTCCGTGAGCACGACGGGCGCGTTCGCTTCTCTGTTGCGGACGAAGGGCTCGGCATCCCGGAAAACGAGTGGGAGCGGGTCTTTGAGAAGTTCTACCGACTCGATCCCCGGCTCGCTCGCGGCGTGGGAGGAACCGGGCTCGGGCTCTACATCTCGCGGGAGCTGGTCAAAGGGATGGAGGGAAGCATCTGGGTCGAGTCCGAGCTCGGGAAGGGCTCGACGTTCCACGTCGACCTGCCGGTCGCGGAACCGGTGGCCGACTAGGCCGCTAGCTGCGCTCCAGGCGCCGCTGCTCGTCCACGGTCCGCTCCGCGGACGGATACGCCTCGAGCCGCTCGTCCGGAATCGGCTCGCCGCTCTCGACCGAAAGCCCGTACGTCCCGTCGGCGAGACGCTTCTCCGCTCGCGCCACCGCGTCGAGCTCCTGCTGGAGCCGCTCGCGGAGACCCTGGTCGCGCTCCTCCTCGAAGAGCTCGGACGCCTCGTCCGCCGGATGCTGATCCTGGTGGGAGAGCTCGCTGTTCGCGCCTACTCCAAGCGTCTCAAGCTCTCGCTCGATCCGCTCGCGCTCGCCTGCGAGGAGCTCCTGTGCTCGGGTCGCGTCCACCGGGAGCGATCCTAATTCCTGAGGGCTGTCACTGCGGCGCCCAGACGATGGCGCTCGAGGCCGGAGAGCTGCGACTCGGCGCGCTCGACGAGCCGATCCAGCTCGATCTCAGGGACGTGCTCCTGGATCCCCGCCGTGCGCAGGTTCTCCCAGAGCGCGTGCTTGCCGCGGACGCCGATCGTCAGGCCCTCGAGCTCGAGCAGGCGGCTCAGGTCCGAGTAGCCGGTCAAACGGCCGTTCAGCTTCAGCCGTCCGACCCGCTCGGCGACGAGCCCGGCGACCTGCTTCGCGGCGCTCCGCTTGAAGTCCAGGCGCACCATCAGACGTATGAGGGTGTGCCTGTCCTCTTCGATCTCGCGCGCGAGGCCTTCGAGGAAGCTGCCCAGCTCTGTCCCGCGGTTGGCCCGCAGGCACCTGCGCACGAGCGCGAGCCCGGCCGCAGAGCCGCCGAGATGGTCGTTCAGGTAGATCCCGAGAAGCTTCCGGTACACCATGCTCATCCAGCTTTCCTCGTCGCGCCGAATCGAACCCCTGGAAGCGAACTGGGCTAACCCGCGACGCGCCAGCCGCGTCTAGTAGAACGGTGAGAATCGCCAGGATGAGCATGTGGTGAATCCGCTCTGGGCGAAATCACCCCTGCTGCTCCTGCGCTTTCCGGGACTTCTGCTCTCGGTGCTCGCGGGTGCGCTTCTCCTCGCGCTCGCCGGAGCGTCGTCGCCCCTCTTCACCTCGTCGGCAGCGCGCTCCGCGCTCGCCAGCGAGCTCGAGGACACGACGGTCTACGGAGCCGGAGTCACGATCGGCCAGGCGGGCCCGTTCGAGGGTCGCCCGGACTCCGGGCCGAATACGCAGGCCGTCGGCTACCGCAAGCAGGACGGGATCCTGCGGCAGACCCTCGCCGCCGTCCCGAATCTCGGCGACCGGGTCCTGACCCTGCTCGGAGCCACGGTCGCCGTCGAGACGACCGGGGGTGAGCCCGAGCCGAGCCAGGCCCGCCTGCTCTTCCGCACGGACGGCCTCGCGAATCTCGAGCGCGTGCGGGGCCGTGAGGGAGGCGGGGTCTGGGTCGCCGACACCGTTGCCGCGCGGCTGCGCCTCGAGCCCGGGGACACGGTCCGCGTGAGCCTCCCCAACCGCCCGCGTGGCGTCGACGTCGATGTAGACGGAATCTAAGAGGCTCTCTGGAAGACCCCGGATACGACTCCCTACTGGCGCTCGCTCTACGGTCAGATCTATCCCCGCTCGATCGACGCGCCACCCCCGGCCACGTTCCTGATCGCGAGCGAGACCCTGTTCAAGCGCCTGACGCGCGGCCTCGGCCAGGATCACGCGCAGTACCGGTGGGAGTTCCCCGTCGACGCCGAGGGGCTGACGATGCCCGGGGCCAAAGCGCTCGAAGTGCGCCTGGAGCGTTTCCAGACCGAGATCTCGAACCCGGACTCGAAGCTCGGCCAGGCGCTCTTCCCGCAGCGCAGGTTCCGCCGCATCGCGTACGACTCGTCGCTGTCGACGGTGGTCGCAAGCGCCAAGGAGACCGTCTCGGGGATCCAGGCGCCAGTCGCGCTCCTCTCCTCGGCCGGGTCGCTCGTCGCGGTCGCCGTGATCGCCGCCGCGGCGGCCTTCGCGATGGCGCGGCGCCGGGTCGAGGCGACGCTTCTCTACGCGCGGGGGATGAGTCCCTTCAGGGTCGGCCTGAAGACCGCGCTCGAGTCGTTGCTCCCAGTCGTCGCCGGAACCGCGCTCGGGCTCGCCACGGCCATCGTTCTCGTCCGCCTGCTCGGCCCGGGCGGGGCCGCGGACGGCGAGGCACTCTGGGAGGCGGGCAAGGCCGTCTCGCTCCAGCTCCCAGCGGCAGTGTTCCTGCTCGGCCTCGTCGCTGCCGTCGTCTTCCTGCGACGGTCGGAGCGCGCCACGGCGCGGTTCGGGCGCATGAAACGCGTGCCCTGGGGGATCGTGCCGCTCGTCCTAGCCGCGCTCGCCTTTCAGGGCTTACGCTCTGCCGG
>JBPCPR010000127.1:0-6032 GCA_050998925.1 Gaiellaceae bacterium | reverse complement strand
GTCTCGGCGGGCCCGCGGTGTCGTCCCGTCGGCCGCGGCGATCGGCCGCTCGACCTCTCCCGGCGAGGGCGTACGAGGCAGCTTCCGGCGGCGCCGCGGAAGGTCGACGTCCGCGGCCGGATTGTCGTCCCGGACACCGAGGAGCGCCAGGTGGCGGTAGAAGGAACGGGCAGCGGCTGCCCGCCGCGCCACCGACGAGGCGGCCTGCCCCCGGCCCCTGAGGTCGGCCAGCCAGCCCTCGATCTCCTCCTGGCCTGCATCCGCCGGCGACTTGCCGAGGAATGCCGTCAGATCGGCGAGGTCGCGGCGGTAGGCGTCGACCGTCCGCGGCGCCCGCCGGGCGGTGAGGAGGGCGAGAAAGCTCTCCACCTGGGGGTCGAGGTCAGGCACGGGGATGGGCGTGGTCGTAGACGGCGCGGAGACGGCGTGCGTCGACATGGCTGTAGATCTGGGTCGTGGAGAGCGAGGCGTGCCCGAGGAGCTCCTGGATCGTGCGAAGGTCGGCGCCGCCTTCGAGCAGATGCGTGGCGAACGCGTGTCGAAGCTGGTGTGGGTTCGGAAGGACGCGGCGCAAGGTCGAGGTATCGAGCGGCCGCCCCCGCGCCGAGAGAAAGAGCCGGTTCTCGGCGCCGCGTGCGAGCAAAGGGCGGGCGTGCTCCAGGTAGCGGCCGATCCGGTAGGCCGCCTCTTCACCAAGGGGTACGGCTCGTTCCTTCCCGCCCTTCCCGCGGACGAGCACGAGCTCCTGCTCGAAGTCGACGTCGGCGAGGTTCAGGTCGGCCGCTTCCTGCGCTCGGAGACCGGCTGAATAGACGAGCTCGAAAAGCGCCCGGTTTCGAAGGGCGAGCGGTCCGTCGCCGTCGAGGTCGGCGAGGAGCGCCTCCGTCTCTGGGCCGGTCGGCGAGCGCGGGAGCCGTCGGCGCCGCTTGCCACCGAGGGCCAGCTCCGGCACCTGCTGGGGCCCGAGGACCGCTCGGAGGAGCGCGCGCACGGCCGCGAGCTTGCGGGCGACCGTCGCGCTGGCGAGCTTGCGGGGCTTCCGGCCGGGGCGGTCGCCTCCTACCTTGGCCGCGTACCGAGCGAGTGCCCGTGCATCGACTTGCTCCAGCTTGAGCCGGCTCTCACGAAGCCAGTCCGAGAACTCGCGCAGGTCACCGCGATATGCCCGGCGGGTGGCGTCTGAGAGGGCCGGACTCGACAGGAAGCGCTCAATGGCCGTGCTGGTCTCCACGGCAGGCAATTCCCGCCGCGCCATAGGCTTCCTGCCGGATGCGGCTTCGCCTGGAGATTCGAGACCTCCTCCTGGCGAGCTGGGAGACCGACCGGAAGTCGGTTGGAATGACGCTTCCGCCGGCGCTCGAGCCCGCAGAGGTCGAGGGTCGCTTCCTGGTTACCGCTGTCTGCATGCGAGCGCGTGGCGGCCGTCTCGGGCGTGTGCCGGTCCCGCCCTTCTCGCAGCTGAACGTGCGGACGTACTGCTCGTGGGAGGGCGAGCCCGCGGTCTTCTTCGTCCGTGCTCACGTGACGCCGCTCGGGATGGGCGGAGCGCTCCTCGGAGCGCCGTACCGTCCCAGCCTGCTGCGCCTACGGAGAGGCTTCGCCAGGGCCCCGGGGCTCGGCTTCTCGTTGCGGTACGAGCTTGGGGACGAAGCCGAGCCAGGGCTCCTGGGTCGCCACGAGCTCGGCATCTTCGAGGCGGGGGGCCTTCGGGCCTTCCGGGTCCGGCGAGGCCCGGCCTCGTGGCGGGCGGGCGAGGAGATTGGAGAGGGGCTTACCGACGTCCTGCTCGCGCTCGGCTTCGACGTCCACGGCGTGCCAGACCTCCTCTATGCGCCCGAGACCTCGTTCGAGATGGACGTGCCGGCCCGCCGGCTAGAGACAGCGAGCCGCTCCGCGAGCCGGTCGGCCCGGTAGTCGAAGATCTCGTCGAGCCACGGGCCCACGAAGCGTTTCTGGATCCGCGGTGCTAGTGGCCCGCCCGGAACGCGATAGCGCACATGGTCGTACACCTCGACGCCTCCCTCGACCGGCGTGAAGCGGTGCGTGTGCACCCAGAGGGGGTACGGGCCCGAGAGCTGAACGTCCACGAAGCTCCGAGGCGGCCGCCAGTCCACGATCTCCGTCTTCCACCGGATGGGAAGGCCGAAGATGCGCAGCCGGTAGCGAAGGATCGACCCGCGCTCGAGCTCGGCCGGCGCCTCGACCAGGCGGAAGCGGAGCCAGCCGGGAGTGATCCCTTCCAGGTTCCGGGCCCGGCCGAAGAATGCGAATGTCTCCTCCGGAGAGCCCGGTAGGACCTGTGTTCGCTCCAGGGAGAAGTCCCTGCTCTCAGGGGGCATCGCAGAACCCTAGCGGGGGCGGGCGCGTACGATAGTTGCGGTTTGTCGGCGACGGCTCCAAGGTAGGAGAAGCGAAGTGGCGATCATGACTCCCAAAGGCTCGGGGCTCGAGGATCACGGCTTTTCGCCGCGCGGCCGGGCCATCTGGAATCCGTCCACCGCCCTCCTCTATACCCATTCCCTCGTCACAGGAGAGGGGAAGCTGGCCGAAGGTGGGCCGATCGTGGTCGACACGGGCAGCTTCACGGGCCGCTCGCCGAAGGACAAGTTCATCGTGCACGAGCCGGAGTCCGAGGGCAGGATCGGCTGGGGCGACATGAACCAGCCATTCGACGAGGAGTCGTTCGAGGGGCTCCGCGAGAAGGTGGTCGGCTACCTCGAGGAGCAGGAGACGATCTACGTCGTGGACGCTTTCGCCGGAGCCGATCCCGCGCACAGGATCGGCGTCCGTATCGTCACCGCCCATCCCTACCACGCGCTCTTCTCGAAGACGATGTTCATCGAGCCGGCCGGGGACGAGCTGGCCGGCTTCGAGCCCGAGGCGCTCGTGCTGCACGCGCCCGGAGTGGAGGCGAGCCCCGATGAGGACGGAACGCGAACCGGGACGTTCGTCGTTCTGCACCCCTCGCGGAGCGAGGTCCTGATCGGAGGGACGTACTACGGCGGCGAGATCAAGAAATCGATCTTCTCGGTCATGAACGACCGGCTTCCGCTCGACGGCGTCTTCCCCATGCACTGCTCGGCGAACGTCGATGACGACGGCAAGGTCGCGATCTTCTTCGGGTTGTCGGGGACCGGAAAGACGACTCTTTCGGCCGACCCGGAGCGGCACCTGATCGGGGACGACGAGCACGGCTGGGGCAACCAGGGCGTCTTCAACATCGAGGGCGGCTGCTACGCGAAGGTGATTCACCTCTCCGCGGAGGCCGAGCCCGAGATCTTCCGGATGACCCGCACCTACGGGACGGTGCTCGAGAACGTGGTCGTGGACGAGGAGGGAGTGCTCGACCTCGACGACGACTCGAAGACCGAGAACACGCGCGCGGCCTACAAGCTCGAGCAGATCCGGCACGCGCTTCCGGCCAAGCGCGCCGGCCATCCGAGCTCGGTGGTGTTCCTGACCGCTGACGCCTTCGGGATCCTGCCCCCGATCGCGCGTCTCTCGAGGGACCAGGCGCTCTTCTACTTCCTGTCCGGGTTCACGGCGAAGCTCGCGGGCACGGAGATCGGCGTCACCGAGCCACAGCCGACCTTCTCAGCCTGCTTCGGGGCGCCGTTCCTGCCCCAGCCGCCTTCGGTCTACGCACGCCTGCTCGGCGAGAAGCTCGACGAGCACGGCTCCACGGTCTGGCTCGTGAACACCGGCTGGACGGGAGGCCCGTTCGGCGAAGGCGAGCGCATGCCGATCGCCGCGACCCGCGCGCTCCTCCGCGCTGCGCTTGCGGGCGAGCTCGACCGGGTCGACTACCGGACCGACGAGCTCTTCGGGTTCGAGGTCCCGGTAGAGGTGCCGGGAGTGGATTCGCACCTGCTCGACCCGCGAGCGACGTGGCGGGATCCGGAGGCCTACGACGAGAAGGCCCGGTACCTGGCCGGGAAGTTCCGCGAGAACTTCGAGCAGTTCGAGGACGTGGACCCCGCCCTGCGGGGCGCGGGACCGAGAATCTAGGCCGCCTCCTCGATTCGGCCCCGGCCCCAAAGGAGATGCGGCGAGGGCGTGAGCACTTCGACCCGCGAGCTCGTTGGCCGGGAGAACGAGCCGGACTCGGCCCCGGGCCACGCTACTGGATCAGCGACCCGCGACCCAAAAACCGCTAGACCACCCTGCCGCTCGGAGCTACGCTCGCCCAAGGAATGCTCGCTGAACTCGTCGGCAGAGGTCATGAGCTCTCATGTGTACGAGCGTTCCTGGACATGCTCGGCGGCGGTCCGGCGGCGCTCGTCCTCGACGGAGAAGCTGGCATCGGCAAGACGACTCTCTGGCTGAGCGGTGTCTCTGAGGCCGAGCGACTGAACTACCGAGTGCTTCGCGCCCGGCCTGGAGAGGTCGAGACAGCATTCTCGTTCGCGGCGCTCTCTGATCTGCTCGAGCCGTGCCTGGACGAGGTGCTCGCCGAGCTCCCCGCGCCCCAGAGGCATGCGCTCGAGGTCTCGCTGCTCCTCGAGGAGCAGACCGCCGTGCCGCCGGAGCAGCGCGCGGTCGCGCTCGCGTTCACGAGGGCTCTGCGCCTGCTGGCGGCGGGAGGCCCGCTCGTGGTCGCCGTGGACGACGTCCAGTGGCTCGATGCACCTTCAGCGGCTGTCCTTCGTTTCGCTGTTCGGCGCCAGGAGGACTTTCCGGTCGGCTTCCTGCTCGCCCGGCGCGCCCCGGAGCCCGCCTCGCCGCCGCTCGGAGTGGAGCAGGCGCTCGCCGGCGAGCACCTCCAGCACGTCCATCTCGGGCCTTTGAGCCTGGGCGCGCTCCAGCGGCTTCTGCACGAGCGGCTCGCGCTTGCGCTTCCCCGCCCCGCGCTCGCTCGTGTGCACGCCGCCTCGGGCGGAAACCCGTTCTTCGCCCTCGAGATCGGGCGCGCGCTGAAACGGGATGGACGTTCCGTCTCGCCCAGCGAGCCTCTTCCCGTCCCGCGGACGCTGGAGGAGCTCGTCGCCGATCGGGTGGCCGTCCTTCCCTCCGAGACCCGCCACGTGCTCCTTGCCGTGGCCGCGGTTCCCGACCCGCCACTCACCCTCCTCGACGCCTTCGACTCCCGCGGACGCAGGCGCCTTCAGCCCGCCCTCGACGCCGAGGTGATCGCGATCGACGACGGACGAGTGCGTTTCGTGCATCCGCTGCTCGCTTCGGCGACGTACGCTGGCGCCGAACCGCTTGCCCGGAAGCAGATCCATCGCCGGTTTGCCGACGTTGTCGACGATGCGGAGGAGCGCGCTCGTCATCTCTCTCTCGCGGCGGACGGGCCGGATGCGCAGGTCGCGCACGCTCTCGATTGGGCGGCCGTGCGGGCCCGTGCCCGCGGCGCCGCAGGGGCCGCGGCAGAGCTCGCGGAGCAGGCGCTTAGGCTCACACCTGCTGACCGGACAGAAGATGCCGTGCGGCGCCGGATCGAGGTGGGTGGTCACTGGTTCGAGGCCGGCGACGCGGCCCGTGCCCGCGGGCACCTCGAGAAGGCGACGGCCGATGCCGGCCGAGGCGCGCTACATGCCGAGGCGCTCGTCCGGCTCGCGCGCGCACACGGCTTCGGGTCCGATCTGCGAGTAGCTGCGCGGCTCTACCGCGAGGCGCTCGCCGAGTCGGAGACGCAGGCCGTTGTCCGAGCGCAAGCTGAAGAGGGGCTCGCCGTCGCCCAAATGCGCATGCTCGATGATCTGCCCGCGGCGGCGCGGCACGCCCAGCAAGCGGTAAAGATTGCCGAGAGGGTCGGCGACATCAGCCTGCTCCCCGATTTCCTCGCAGCCCAGGCTCTGATCGAGGCCCTCCTCGGACGTCCGCGCGCCGGGGAGATCATGGAGCGTGCGGTCGGGCTCGCCGGTGAGGGTGCCCTCGACCTTCCGTCCGACTATTTCCTGGGGGGATCAGCGGCGCAGCCTTCATGGCTGGCGTTCTCCAGACCTGGATCGACGATCTCGACGGTGCATGGGCGGGGCTTGCGGCCGCGCGCGAGCAAGCCCACGCGCTCGGGGACGACAGTTCACTCC
>JBPCPR010000092.1:0-6058 GCA_050998925.1 Gaiellaceae bacterium | reverse complement strand
GGCTGCCCGTTCGGCGGCAAGTCGACCCTCGACCACGTGCTCGCTCCGGTCGACCAGCACCACGCTCACCTGCGCGCGCAGATCGAGGTTCCGGTGCCCGAACTCGCATGACCGTCCCTCGCCTCCGTCTCGCTCCCGCCTTCTTTGATCCGGTGGAGGAACCTCCCGGTTCCCCACACCCTCTCCACACGCTCACAGGCCGAAGGACGGCCTGTGAGCACCGTCTGGGTGGTGGTGGCCGTCGCAGGCGCCGGGACCCTGGCGCTGAAGGCAGTCGGGCCGGTCCTCCTGGGCAACCGCGAGCTGCCCGCCTCCCTGACCGGAGTCGTGTCACTCCTCGCTCCCGCGCTCCTTGCCGCGCTCGTCGCGACCCAGCTCCTCGGCGGAGACCGGCAGCTCGTCGTCGACGAGCGCCTCGTCGGGCTCGCGGCCGCGGTGGTGGCGCTGGCTCTGCGCGCGCCGATCCTGGTCGTCGTGGTCGGCGCAGCCGCCGCGACGGCGCTCGCGCGCGCCTTCCTCTAGCTCCGACGCGAGCCCTTCCCACCTAGGCGACGATCCGGTAGACCTCGAAGACCTCGGCGTACTCCCGGTTCACGTTCAGGCCGTGGGTCCGGGCGAGATTCCGGATGTACTCCGGGTTCGCGTAGTTGCGGTGCTGCTGCGACGCGTAGCACTCGAGCGCCCGAACCTTTCGCTCCAGATGCTCGGCGTCGAACGCCAGAAAGGCCTGCTGGTCGAAGTTGAAGGTGTTCCAGGGGATCTCATAGCCGAGGACTGTCGTCCGCTTGAACGCCCGCAAGCCTTCGGCGGCGATCACCTGATGGTCCTGGTGGATGTCCCTGACACTCGGCATGAAGACGGCATCAGGATGCCACTCCTCCCAGAGCTGGATCAGGAGCTCGAGGATGTTCTGCCGCCCCTCAGGGAAGGCCCGCACGTCAAAGTCGTGCACGGTGAGCGCGGCCTCCGGCAGCCCGATCACCGCGGTGGCCTCCCGGACCTCCCGAGCGAGGGTGTCGGGAGGGAACCCGGGCGGAAGCGACTTCGTCGCGATCGAGAACGCCACGTAGCGCACCTCGGTGCCGCCGTCGACGAGCCGCGCCATCGTCCCGCCGCAGCCGAACTCGCCGTCGTCGGTGTGCGGAGCGAGCACGAGCACGCGCTCCCAGGAGTCGATCACGTTCGTCGCGCCTGTCTCACTCTCCGGATTATGAGCGTCGCGCGGTCGCCCGCCCCGAATGCCGTCTGCGCCTCGACGCGGTAGCGTCCCGGGCGCAGCCGCGCGGGGAGCTGGATCACGGCCCGCGGCGGGGGGGAGCGACCCGCTAGCAGGAGCTTTCCGCGGCGGCTGATCGACCACCGGAACGCCTCCGCATCCGTGTCGACGCGCAGGCGGATCGTCCCGCCTCGTGGACCTGTCAGCGGCACCCCGACGATGGCGACGAAGCGGAGCCGGACGAGAACCGGCTCAGATGGCGGCGACGAGTTCCCCGCACGGTCGACTGCGCGAAGGGAGAGCAGGTAGCTCCCCGGCCGTTGCGGTCGGCCGTCGATCCTGCCATGCCAGTCGAAGCGTGCCCGCCCGGGAGGCGTGAGGCGTCCGGCGGAGGCTCGCTTGCCGTCGACCATGAGGACCGGCCGTGCCTGCTCGCCCAGGCGGTAGAGGATGCTGAACCGGTCGCGCCGGTGGTCGCCGTCGGGCGAGAGGATCGGCTCGGTGGTTCGGAGGATGCGGAGGACCGGCGGCTCGGTATCGACCTTCACCGTGGTCGGAATCATGATCGTCCGCCTGCTCTGGCGCAGGTGCACTCGGACGCGGTAGCGGCCGTCCGGAACGACCTCGCCCCCTTCGTTGCGACCGTTCCAGAGGAAGGTGACGCTGCCACGCGGCCGCGGCAGGTCGCTCGCGAGCGTCCGCACCCGTTCCCCCTTTCCGTCGACGAGGACGGCGTCCACGCGGTCGCTGCGGCGAAGCCGGAACGAAAGCTGGGCCGTGTCCGTCTCGCAGCGGCAGGTGGGAGAGAAGATCCTGTCGAAGCGGGGCCCGGTCACGGGCGACCGCTCGAGCTTGAGGCGCTGTGTCGACACGAACGCGACCGCCGTCCCCCCGAGCAGCGCGATCACGAGCACCCGAACGGTCATCCGGCGCAGCCGGCCGTCGCGCTCCGGCGTCTCGGATTTCCGCGCCTTTTCCACTCCTTCCGGAGCACGGCCGAAACGTGGGCGGCGCACCCCTCAGGGCCGCCTGTAGGCGGGGAAGAAGCCCGCGTAATCGACCTCGGCCGCACCGGCAAGCGCGAGGTATCGCTCGCGGTCATGAACGGCCTTCCCGAGGAAGAGGTCGAGCCGGCCGGGCCGATGGAAGTGCTCCTTGAACGCGAAGAGCGAGTCTTCGCGCACGCCGACCCCGCCGCCGAGGTAGAAGGCGTCGTACCCCTGCTCTCGTGCCCACCGCGCCGCTTCGAGCAGGAGCAGGTTGCTCGCTCCCGAGCGGCGGCCATCCTCCGAGTTCGCAGAGAGGTGGTAGTAGAGCCACGGCCCCGCGCCGAGACAGAGGGTCGAGACGACGAGCTCGCCCTCCAGGTGTCCGTCGAAGCGCACCACCGGCCCGGTGAGAAGGTGCTTCCAGTACTCCTCACCGAAGAAGTAGAAGCTGCCGGCGCCGGCGCGCCGCATCGTGTCCTCGTAGAGGGCGACGAAGGCGGCGAGCCCGTCCGGCGCCTCGTGCGCGGTGACGGCGACGCCCGCCCGCTCGGCCTTCCGCACCTTGTTGCGGTGCGTCCGGTGCAGACCCCCCACGAGATCGCCGTCGAGGGGCCAGGCGATGGCGGGACCGAGACGTTCGACGTGAACTCCGGCCTCCGCGAGCCGCTGGTTCTCGAAGCGTGGATGGAAGCGCACGAAGGTCGAGACGATCCCGTTTTCGGTGCACCATGCCTCGTATGCGGACCAGAAGCGATCGAGCGAGGCGGCGGCGGCGGCTACCGGGCCGCCGTAGCCGTATGGCGTCGTCACGTCCCGCCCGCCCGCCTGGACGTCCCGAACGAGGCAGGCGAGGACGACGCCGTCGTGCTCGAGGAAAGCGGGCCGGCCTCCCTCCGCCACGGCGGACGCCTGCACGTACGACCCGAGCAGGTAGCTGTCCGTGCAGCCGAGCTCGGCGAGGAGCTCGTCCCAGGCTTCCGGGTCGAGCTCCCTCACTTGCCGCGGGCGCGCTCGATGTTCACGGTGTCCTCGATCGGCGTCGGCTCGTCCCGGAAGAGCTCCCCCGTCGTCGCGGCGAGGATCTTCAGGTCGAGCCAGAGCGACCAGTGTTCGATGTACCACAGGTCCTGCTCGATCCGCTCCGGCCACGTGACCTCGTCGCGGCCGTGAACCTGCGACCAGCCCGTGATTCCGGGTAGCACGTCGAGCCGCCTGCGGTCGTGCTCCGTGTAGTGCGCCGCCTGCTCGAGGAGGTCGGGGCGCGGCCCGACGAGGCTCATCTCGCCGCGAATGACGTTCAAGAGCTGTGGCAGCTCGTCCAGGCTCGTCCGCCGCAGAAAGCTGCCGCACCCCGTGATGCGCGGATCCTTCGGCAGGAGCCCGAACGGGTCTTCGGACAGCTTCTGCGCGCGTCCGACCTCGATCGCATCCGGGATCATCGTTCGGAACTTCAGCATCGGGAAGGGCCGTCCGAACCGGCCCGCACGGGGGTAGACGAAGAAGACGGGCCGGCCGGAGTCGACGAGGATCCACCCGATCACGACGGCGAACAGGGGAGTGAGAAGGACGAGGAGGACGAACGCGAGGACCCGGTCGAGCACCTGCTTGGCGAGCCGCTGGATCCTCATGCCCGACCGAGCTTCCGCCGCAGGACGTAGGAGAGCTCCCGGCCTCGCTCCTCGAGCACCCGTAAGCGAACGAAGTTGACGGCCCGCATCGCGGCATCATGGGCCCCGTACGCCACGGCGCGCGCCACAGGCGGCGCGGCTCCGGCAGCGGTCTCGTAGCCGAGCGCGCGGAGCTCGTCGCTCGCAACTGCCGAGAAGACCGCCTGCTGCGCGGGTGACAGCTGCCGCCGCCATTTTCCGACTCCACTCGTGTTGATCCCGGCCCAGACGTGGGTGAACCATCCCTCCTGGCCCTTGGCGAGCTTGGCGGCGTCCGTCCGCTCGATCGCCAGCATCTCCTCGTCGAACTCGAGTTTCAGGAAGGCACAGGCTCGCTCGATCTCACGCTTCGGCTCGCTCGCCAGGTCCTCGTAGCGAAGCGTCAGCACCTGACCCGGGTAGCGGCGCTCGGCCTCCTGGCCGCGCCTGATCCCCGCGGCCCAGCTCCGGGCGGCCGCCCACACGTTGTTCGGGCCGAAGGGCAGCCCCATGATCGAGAGCGCAACGTCGCGGCCGTCCCGCACGAGCACGATCACCCGAGCGTCCGGCCAGATCTCGAGCAGCTCGTCGACGTGCCGGAGATAGGCGGGCGTCTTGTCGCCCCAGCGGCTCTTGCCGGCCAGGCTCGCGTAGGCGCGGAAGGGCGCCTCGACGGCGAACCGATACGCCGCCACGTGCGAGAGCCCGGCCGGCACCGCAGGCGGGGGTTCGGGGAGGCCCCAGCCCTCCACTCTGGGGTGCTCCCAGATCCGTTCGAGCAGGCGCGCAGCCTGGGCGGCATCCGCCAGCTCACCCCCGCGCCGGGCGGCCGCCGTGTCGATGAGGAACATGGACTCGGGAGGCACGGCCGCCTCGGCGCTCCGGTCCAGCACCAGGCGGAGCATCGTCGTCCCCGAACGGTCGTTCCCGACGACGAAGAACGGGGGGGTGCCGCTCACCGGGTCCCCTCGGCCTTCTCCCAGACCGCCGGAACGCTGAACCGCACGTAGCGGACGAACGACACGACCATCGCCCAGGTTACGAGCGCGTAGTAGTAGGCGAGCGCGGCTCCCGGGAGGGGCGCGCGCAGGCGTCCGGCGGCGGCGAGCCCGAGACCTGCCACCTGCGCGGCGAGGAGCATGCGGTAGAAGCTCGAGCGGGCGGCGAGCGGCAGGCTCGTGACGAGCAGCGCCAGGTGGAGAAAGCCGCTCGCGTAGCGAAGGATCCGATGCGAGACGAGCTGGACGAGGTACGAGGGTGGGAGGTTCCGGAGCATCCGGCCGGTCAGGAGGATGAGCCAAGCATGCTCGGTCATCCGCACCTTGCGCGCGTACTCGTCCTCGAGGTCACGCGAGGGCTTCTCGAACGCATGCGCTTCGGGCTCGTAGACGGCGCGCCGACCCCGCTGCACCATCAGGTACGGGAAGGCTAGGTCGTGCCCGAAGCGCGGGTCGACGTCCACGTAGTCCGATCGGCGCACCGCATAGATCGCCCCGTTTCCCCCCGTGACGGAGCCGGCGAGGGACTCCTTCTCGCGGAGCCACGTCTCGTAGCGCCAGTAGACGCCCTCCCGGTTCGTGCCGTCGGCCCGGCGCAGGCGGAGCTGGCCGCAGACGTAGGCGACATCGGGGTCTCCAAAGCTTCGAACGAGCTTGGTGAGCGCATCGGGGGCCCAGGTCGCGTTCGCATCGGAGAAGGCGACGATCTGGGCGTTCGAGCCGGCGACGGCAAGGTTCTGGGCGGCCACCTTGCCTCCCCGTGGACAGCGCAGAAGCGTGACTCTCGGCTCCGCCGCGGCCACCCGCTCGACGATCTGGTCCGTGCCGTCGGAGGAGGAGTCGGAAGCGACGACGATCTGGAGTCGAGCCGGTGGATAGTCGAGCTCGAGCAGGTTCCGAACCCGGGCCTCGATCACCGCCTCCTCGTCGTGGGCCGCGACGACCAGGGTCACGCCCGGAATGGTGTCCCGGCGCCGGACGGGCGTCGGCCGCTTCCGCGCGAGTGCGGCCGTAGCGAGGGGGTAGCCCACGTGCGTCCACGCGAGCGCTCCCGCACTTCCCCAGAACATCACCCTCAGCAAGCCTCCGGGCCGCTTCATTGGCGAGCCGGCTCGAGCGCGCGGACGAGGACGAACGGCTCCGCGTACTCGCAGCCGACGCTCGCGCCGAAGAAGGCTGCATGCGCACGGAGCGCCCGCTCGTTCCGAG